>NZ_JBFTRT010000743.1:0-2024 GCF_056399685.1 Pedobacter sp. 01N416 | reverse complement strand
GCATACTATTTATATATAAATTAAATATTCACAAATAAATCAACAATTAAAACGATTTATGTTGAGATTTAGCAGAAAAAGCGCATTTATTGTATAATATTACCATTATAAATTTGACAAATATTCATCCATATTATTATCATTTTTTTAATCTAAAAGCTTTAAATTACTTAAGGACTAAAATTTTTCTAAAAATCGTGTCAACTCTGTAATTTAAGATTTGTTTTTCGTATCTTAGTGTTTCCTATACACTAACAACTAACGAGCAAAGAATGGAACCAAACAGTGGATTGTACGATGCGCAATTTGAACACGATGCCTGCGGTATTGGGTTCGTTGCACATGTGAAAGGGCGAAAATCGCATCAAATCATCTCTGATGCACTTACTATTTTAGAGAATCTAGATCATAGAGGGGCATGTGGAGCAGAACCAAATACAGGCGATGGTGCAGGTATTATGATTCAGATTCCTCACGAATTTTTTTACGACGAATGTTTAAAAGCTGGCTTTAGCCTACCAGAAACCAATAATTATGGTGTAGGTATGTTATTTATGCCGAAAGATATCAGATCGAGAGAAGAGTGCAGAGAATTGATTTACCGTGCCGCCGAAAAATTAGGCCTGGAAATTTTAGGCTTTAGAAAAGTTGATGTTGACACAACAGATATTGGCAATATGGCCCTTTCTGTTGAACCAGAAATTGAGCAGGTATTTATTGCCCGTCCTTATGCAGTAGCACCAGGAGCAGATTTCGAACGTAAACTTTATATTTTTAAAAATTACCTGATTAAACTGATCGTAAACACCGTTCATGGTGGTAAAGATTTTTATATTGTTTCGCTTTCTGCGCAAACCATTATATATAAAGGTCAGCTTACTTCTTTACAGGTACGTACATATTTTACCGATCTAACCGATAAGCGCATGGTTTCTGCTTTAGGTTTAGTTCACTCACGTTTTGCAACCAATACTTTCCCTTCGTGGAGGTTGGCGCAGCCATTCCGCTTTATTGCACATAATGGTGAGATTAACACTTTACAAGGAAATTTAAACTGGTTTAGAGCAGGCGTTAAGTCTTTTGCTTCTGCTTACTTTACGCCGGAAGAATTAGATATGTTATTGCCTGTAATTGACGAAACCAATTCAGATTCAGGCTGTTTAGATAATGTTATTGAGCTGTTACTTCACTCTGGAAGAACCCTGCCTCATGTATTAATGATGTTGGTGCCGGAAGCCTGGGATGGTAATGAAGATATGGATCCTGTTAAAAGGGCATTCTACGAATTCCATGCTACTTTAATGGAGCCATGGGATGGACCTGCAGCCATTGCTTTTACCGACGGTAAATTAATAGGTGCTACTTTAGACCGTAATGGTCTTCGTCCTTCACGTTATGCCATTACTTCTGACGACCGTGTAATTATGGGTTCTGAGGCTGGTGCATTAGCTATCGACCAAAGTACTGTAATTGAAAAAGGCCGTTTAACGCCAGGCAAAATGTTCGTGGTGGATATGGAGCAGGGTAGAATTATCAGCGATAACGAAATTAAAGAAGAAGTTTGTGGTAAAAGCCCTTATGCCGATTGGATTAATCAATACCAGATCCGTTTAGAGGAATTACCTGAGCCACGTGTAATGTTCACCGGCTTATCTACAGAGTCTATTTTCAAATATCAACAGGTTTTTGGTTACAGCAGAGAAGATGTAGATCTTTTGCTTAAACCTATGGCCATTGAAGGTAAAGAACCAATTGGCTCGATGGGTACCGATACACCATTGGCTATTTTATCAAAACGTCCTCAGCATTTATCTTCTTATTTTAAGCAGTTATTTGCACAGGTAACCAATCCGCCAATTGATCCGATCAGGGAGAAAGTGGTAATGAGTTTGGCCAGTTTTATGGGTAGCATGGGTAACTTGTTGGAAGAAACTCCAAAACAAGCGCACTGTGTAGCCATTAAACACCCAATCTTAACCAATCAGGAATTAGAAAAGTTAAGAAGTATTGATACAGGTGTTTTC
>NZ_JBFTRT010000742.1:0-2027 GCF_056399685.1 Pedobacter sp. 01N416 | reverse complement strand
CGTTAAAATAACGCTTCCTGCCGTAACCCATTACCCATTGAATGCCTTGCGTTGCGTTGGTAATAAACACTTCTTCGGCTTCTTTTAATATTTCGGGATTGATCTGCGCTTCGATTAAAGGCATATCGTTCATTTTGCACAACTGCATAATGGCCGTACGCATTACACCGCTTATACAACCTTCAGCTAGCGACGGCGTATAAATCTGTTTGTTATATACGACAAAAACATTGGCACTGATACTTTCGCAAAGAAAGCCATATTGGTTCAGAATCATTGCCTCATCCAAACGGTTTTGGCTTTTAAAAATTCCGGCCATGACATAAAGCAGCGCATTGGCTGTTTTAAAATTCGAGAGTTTATTAACCGGTTTGGTCATTTCATCAAAAACATCAATGATCAAACCTTTGCTGTTCAACTCGTATGTGGATGCTTTTAAGGGAATACCTTCTAAAATGTAACCTGCTTTATTAATTTCGGGTGTATAAACGCCAGCTCCACCCCTGTATACAGAAAGGCGAAAACGGACATTGCCATTCCACTTGTTCCTTTTGGCCAGGTCGGCAGTTTTTTGGCGCAGAAAATAATCGTCCATTAAAGCATGACCGTCAATTTTAAGCGCTTTCATGCCAGCCGTTAATCTATCGGCATGTAAATCGGCAAATTGCAGCTTATTATTAATCATCCGCATGCTTTCGAACAGTCCATCGCCAAATTTGAAGCTTCTGTTCGAAGCCGTTAAAATCGGGGCATCTACCGCCTGAAATTCATCATTAAATAAAAGGTACTCCTGAAGCATATTTTATGATGTAGCGATATAATTTTCCCATTTGGTTAAGCCAGCTTTAAAATCGGGTGGCAATGACGATTCAAAATACATATACTCTTTAGTGCTGGGATGGATAAAACCCAAACTTTGTGCGTGTAAAGCCTGACGGGGCAGCAATTCAAAACAATTATCTACAAACTGTTTGTACTTATTAAACGTAGTCCCTTTTAAAATCTTATCTCCACCGTACATTGCATCGTTAAAAAGTGGATGACCAATATGTTGCATATGCGCCCTGATCTGGTGCGTACGACCTGTTTCTAACTCACAACTGATCAAAGTAACGTAACCCAAACGTTTTAATACTTTATAGTGCGTTACAGACCATTTTCCTTTTTCTTCATCATCATAAATATCCATCACACGGCGATCCTTCACACTTCTACCAATGTAACCGGTTACCGTTCCATCGTTTTCGATATCGCCCCAAACCAGTGCAATATATTTACGGGTAATGCTGTGGTCGAAAAACTGACGTGCAAGGTGTGTAATCGACTTTTCATTTTTACTGATCAGCAATAAACCCGAGGTATCCTTATCAATGCGGTGCACTAGGCCTGGTCGGCCATCATTGCCAGGTAACTGAGGCAGTTGCTCAAAATGGAATGCCAAAGCATTAACCAAAGTTCCGGTATAATTATTAAAACCGGGGTGTACAACCATTCCTGCAGCTTTATTCACCACCAAAAGATCACTATCCTCGTAAATAATATCAAGCGGTAAATCTTCAGGATAAACTTCGGTATCGCGCGGTGGGTGAGGTAAAACGATAGATATTTCATCATAAGGTTTAACCTTATAACTCGCTTTGATCTGTTTCTGGTTAACCAATACATTACCTGCATCAATTGCATTTTGAATACGGTTTCGGGAGGCATTTTCTACGCGCACCATCAAAAATTTATCGATACGAAGCAGCGATTGCCCCTTATCTACAATAATTTTTAAATGTTCATATAATTCCTGTTCTTCTGATTCCTGCAATTCGACCACATTTTCCATGGCGCAAAAATAAACTTTTAACTTCAAGAATTTTTCAATGATTGCAGTTTTCGAAAAAACAGCCTTATCTTTACTCACAATCAAAACATTCTAAATTTTCTATATGAAAAAATGCTACGCTTTAAAGGCCATATGTGCCTTATTTTTATTAGTGATGACTCAAAAAGCAAGTGCCCAACAAGATGTTGGAGACTTG
>NZ_JBFTRT010000741.1:0-2038 GCF_056399685.1 Pedobacter sp. 01N416 | reverse complement strand
GTTTGCGCACCGATGTTACATCTGATTCCGAAATCCATTTATAGGGCCATCTTAATCGTGTTGGAATCTGAATATAGCCACCAACTGCTGCTAAAAATTTATCTAATGCCGGGTTGCTGTACTGTTGCTTTTGATATGGAGCAATGCATATTTTAAAGAATTTGAGCATATTTTTTTCTATCCTCAAAGCCTCATCCAGATCTGTTTGCATCAGTTTCCATAAGTGCTGAGCTGCCGATGGATTGATACAGGCAACATTTGAATAAGCCCCAGCTGCAATGCCCGTCTTTACCCCACTCGCCAAAAAATGGCCTGGGACGAATATTGATAAATGGCTTGCATACATCTTCATCTCTTCGGTCCAAGCTACGTCTTTACTTAAAACTTTAATACCAATAAGTGATGGCACCGCTGTTTTGAATTTGAGGTAATCTTTTGGTTTTAACTCCAGCTTTGCATGTGGTGGATTATACAATACCAAAGGAATTCCGTTTGCGTGCTTTGCGATTCCCTGTAAAAATTCTATCTGTTCAGCATCACAAGGAACTACCCAATCTGGCAAAATCACCTGAAAAGCACTTGGTTGTAGGCTTACTGATCTCTTAATCCTTTCTAATGAAATCAATGGTGAAGGATGACTGCAGCCTATCTGAAAAGGCATTGATGCTTTCTGACATTTTTCTGCAAACAACCAATTAATCTGATCAAATTCTGCTTCGGTCTGATTGTGAAACTCACCTGCTGTTCCGTTAGAATAAATCCCATCTACTTTCGCTTCAATCAAACAATCTATTTCATCAGCCAATAATCCGAAATCGATCCTTTGGTCAGTTTGGATGGGCAATAACAATGTTGCCCAATTTCCCCTTAAAGTTTTTGCAGTTAATGTATTCATCAGTATTTTTTAGAGATCGGCTTCAAACTCTTCAACCTCCTTAAACTTCGTTTTGCCTTTTACCAATCTACCTAAGCGGGGTTTGCCACCATTGTATACTTCTATCGCATCGGCATCGGCATATCTCAAAAACAGGATTCTTCGGTCTCTGCTATCAGAAATATTACCGTCTGATTTATGAAGCATCCAACAGTTAAAAATCAAAACATCTCCTGCCTTCATTTCCATCGGTACAGCTAAACTATCGTCGGCTTCTACAATAATTTCAGAGCCACTTTTCTTTTGCGCTTCGTTCTGCTCTACCCTGATCTGGCCTTTTTTATGACTGCCTGGAATTAACCACAAACAGCCATTGCCCCGGTCGGTATCATCAAGCGCAGTTAAAGTGGTTAAAGCGTTATAAGGCTCCAGCTCGCCATAACCATTATCCTGATGCCAGCCAAAGGGTTTTGTATTGCCTTTCATTTTAAATGTAAGCTGTGAAGTAGCTCCTTTTATATTCGGACCGATAATTTCTGAGGCCATCTCAACCAGCGGACCGCTAAAATAGTATCCCTTTACTGTTGTGGCCTGATGGTGGATATTAATCAACAAGGCGTTTTGCAGCCAGCTTTTATTCGGATCGAAGGTCTCTTTTTCTTTACCCCAGGCGTCCATACACTCTTGTTGCATCTGAGCCAAACCTTCAGGTTTTAAAATAGATTTGATGATGAGATAACCGTTTTCGTTAAAAAACGTCAATTCTTCTCGACTGAGTGTTTTATAATTAAATAACGATTCGTTTTTCATGAATAGTTGCATTAATATCCTTGTGTTTGCACCAGATTTGGATTTGCTGCCAAAACAGTTGTAGATAAAGGCCAGAATAAAGGCACCGTTTTATTTTTTAGGTTAGGTACGTAAGTATAGGCGTTTATGGTACCGCCGAAATGAAAGCGTACAATATCGTACCAGCGTTTGTTTTCGAAGAAAAACTCACGGCCGCGTTCGTCAAAGATGGCGCGCTCTACGGTAGCTTTATCAGTTGCACCGGTATAAACTCCGTTTCCGGCTCTATTTCTAACTTTATTTAAATACACAATTGCCTGCGCGGTATTATCAAGTGCGGCATAAGCCTCGGCCGCTATCATATAGATATCGGCC
>NZ_JBFTRT010000740.1:0-2039 GCF_056399685.1 Pedobacter sp. 01N416 | reverse complement strand
GTCTTTTATAATGCTGATATGTTCGTAATCGCTAATCTCGTTACGCACAATTTTTTTAGAAATCTGATCGCAGCCAAAATTTAATGTGAGCAGTAATAATAAAACAGACCACCTAAGGCTTTTAAACTGTTGCATGTTTTTATAATTAGAAATTTACTAATGGGATTTTATTTCTTTACCCATTTTCTATAAGGAATAATCAAGGCTAAGACAACGGCTAAAGCACTCAATATTTTTGCAATAATATCACCGCTTTTCACATAAAAGGTAATCTCGTCGTTTAGGTTGATGTTGGCCTTTATTGCTGTCCTTGTCCACCATTCAGTGCTTTGTGTAATATCGCCACGTTGATTAATGAAACAGGAGATTCCAGTATTTGCAGAACGTGCAACATCACGATGGGTTTCAATTGCTCTCAGTTTGGCGTACATTTCGTGTTGATCTTTGCCGGAAGTATTTCCCCACCAGGCATCGTTGGTTATCACTGCAATAAATTGAGCACCATCTTTAACCGATTGGCCAATCCAATCGCCCCAAAGACTTTCGTAGCAGATTACCGGTGCAACTCCGATTCCACTTTGTGCATAAAGCACATCAGGTTTTTCTTGCCAGCCCCATCCACCAACAGCTCCGCCAAGTTGTGCGAAAACCCCATCTAAAAAGGAAAATACTTTCGGGAACGGCATTTTTTCTACCCCAGGTACCAGCTTGGATTTATGGTAAAAGCGAACATCGGCAGAATTTTCAATCTGCATGGCCGTATTGAAATGATCAACATAAAGGTTTGCCTGCTGGTCGTACTGTGCAGAAAGTGTTTTTTTGTCGGGATAGATTTTAATGCTTTCTATTCCGGTGATCAGTGTGCCGTTTTTATATTTACTGATGAAGTTTTGTAGGGTACTAAAGGTTGTCGTTTCGCGGATCCGATCTTCGTTGTCGTAACTTGGTATAGCCGTTTCCGGCCAGATAAAATATTCGGTGTTGGTTTGCCCGATCGAATCGGATAAATGTGTTAAGATTTTAACCTGCTCCAAAGGTGGGATATTCTCCAGCTTTTGATAAGGATCTATATTGGGCTGAACCACCACTACATTGCTTGGCGTTCCTTTTTGTTCTGCTGTAAAGTATTTGGCTAATGAAATGCTGATGGGAATAATTACCACCAAAGCCCAGATTCCTGCGGTTCTAAACCTTAAATAACCTGTTTGTGATTTAAATTTCTTGTAAGCTTCAAAAGCCAGGATATTGCTCACTAAAATCCACAGTGAACCTCCGTAAACACCAGTATAATCATACCATTGCGCCAGCTGATGCATTCCTGCTAAACCATTACCTAAAGTCATCCAAGGGAAAGCTAAATCCCAGGTTTGCTGCAAATATTCTAAAGCGATATAAAAGGCAATTAACCCAAGGTACGCGATCTTTTTATTTACATATTTGCCCAATCGATAGTATAACCAAAAAGCAAAAGTCATTAAAAGCGCACCTAATCCATAAGGAATTAAAGAAACGGGGAGGGCTACTGCCGGACCATTATACGCACTTATCGCATTGTACACCCAATAAATTGATGCTGTATTCCAAACTAGAAAAGTTAAACCTGCAGTCAAGAAAATTCTTTTTCCCTGCTTTTTTTCAGCATTGCCTGAAATGGAATTGAGCGCAATGAACAAAGGCACCAGGCCGATCAACAACAAAGGTGTGGTAAAAGGCATTGGTGGCCAGGCTAGCCAAAGCAAAAATGCACTTAAGAGGGCGAGGAGGTAAGTTTTTTTCTTGTTCATTTTAAGTGCTGGCGCAATATTGTCATCCTGAGCCTGTCGAAGGACTAATTAATTATTTGGCATTTCGACAGGCTCAACGTGACAATTCGAGGGGATTTAGTTTTACAAACTATCTAAAATATTTGCTTTTTTAGCTTCGTATTCTTCCTGGGTAATCAGGTGTTTATCGTACAAAGTTTTAAGCTTGCGTAATTTTAATGTGGTTTCATCTTCTGGCTCTTCTACAACTTTAGCGATCTGAATAACGGGTTGTAC
>NZ_JBFTRT010000739.1:0-2044 GCF_056399685.1 Pedobacter sp. 01N416 | reverse complement strand
GCCAGAAAGTATTCATAACTATCAACATGTGCCCATTCGTAAACATTAGGCCAATAGGTGGCTACAAATATTTTTTGATTGATGAGCTGCTGTTTAATAGATGGATCTTCTCCCAGAAGTGGGTAAACCATCGGCACATCCTCTTCAGAAAAATTTAGCCTCAAAATATTTTCCTGCCCCAGGTGCTCATCCAGATAAGCAAAGTTCTTTCTTCTGATATCGGCGCACTTATCGTAATCGATGCTGGAAAGAATGGTTTTTGTTAATACCGACATCTTTTTGATTTCGTTATTGCACAGCTGCTTGTTGTTTTCTATATAATCGGCATAGCCCTCTTCAATATTGATATCGATACTTTTAATCAGGTGAGCAAACCGATCTGTTGATTGATCCTGTTTTAAATTTAAACCCAATGTTTTAGAGATATTAAGATAGGCGCCATCGGGTACGCCGAAAAACTTGCGGCATGAGTAGAAGGTATCGCAATTGTTTACCGGCTTAGAAAAAAATGCTTGGGCATTATCTATAATCAGGTTCTTGATTTTTTTAGCCAGCTTTTTAACGGTTTCCGTTTTAAGTCCGAAGTAATTGGTGTAAAGTAAGCAGCAATGTTCGCCTATTTCAAAATCTATTACCGGATCTAAATCTTCATCTATATGATAAAAGTGATATTGTACATTTAGCTTTTGTAGCGGTTCTAGCAAAACCTCGCAGGTATAGTATGGAAGATATATGGTGGAGTATTTTCTTGTCCTTAACACATACTCCAGTGCATTTCTGCCGGTATTAAGTGCAATTAAATCAGGGTAATAAAGTTCCCCTTTTGATAATTCTAGCGGGATGTAGCCACCTATCGTTTTGGGTGAGTGCGTTTCTGTTTCCATCGTTTTGTCCTCTACCCTTGATCTGCTTTATACATTCTGCTTTCTACAGGTCTGTAATATTCCTGTAAACTGGCAGGTACCCTGGCGTTGTAACCAATAATCTGCCTTAAATCGCTATCTATTTTTTCGCCAAATTCGTATCCCAAAAATCTGGGATAATCGAATTGTTGTTTGATGTAAGGTTTGGTAAAACCTAAGGTTAAAGCTCTACGCTGTTTGCGGGTGAAATTAATCCCCCCTGCATGCCAGATATTGGAATCGAATAATATAATGCTTCCTTTTTTGGCAATAGCTTGTTTAGCGAAAGCTTTAAAGTGCTTTTCTTCGGGTTTAATATCTAATTTATGAGAACCCGACAAAAAGTGTGTGGCGCCATTAAAAATGGTAAAATCATCCAGCACAATAATCATCTGGATCATAAACTTAGATTCAGCGGAAAATGTACGTACATCGCGATGGATATTCTGAATATAAGACTTGGCCTTCTTGGTGTTAATTACTCCATTTATCCCATTAAGAATGTAGTTTCCGCCCAAAAAATCACGGATTTCTCTGTGGCAGTACAATTTACTCAAAAGCTCGATAGCGAAATTATCTTTCTCAAGCAAATGATGTAATGTTCCCTCCATATTTTCTTCAATTCCATTTAAAACCTGTATTTCTCTTCTTAACAGATAAGAAGTTTCGAAACCTGTGGTTATTTCTGAAATTAATTTCTGATTGATTGCCTTTTCATATACAACCCATCCATACTCATCAATAGCTTCCCTAAAGTCGGCTAAAGTGGCTCGTTTGTAAATAAATGTATTGTTCACAATTTTAGGTTTAGTTTATTTATTTGGTTAGTTATTGGTGTGCAAAGGTTGGTTAAGCCTGTAAATGCATAATCTTAAAGAGTTCTGCATTCACGATATTCACATCAAACTTTGTTTTTGCAAATTCATGCCCTTTGTTTCCAAAAGCAATAATATCATCACTGTTATTAATAAAATATTCCATTTTATTGGCTAGTGCACCGGCATCTTTAATCGGGATAAGAAATCCATTGGCCTGCTTAAGGTCGTTATTAACAGTTTCACGGCACCCTACAGAGTCGCAGGTAATTACTGCCCTGCCTATGGCCATTCCTTCGAGCACACAGCGTGGAACGCCTTCTCCAT
>NZ_JBFTRT010000738.1:0-2048 GCF_056399685.1 Pedobacter sp. 01N416 | reverse complement strand
ACTAAATACTGCAGGTTTCAGCTCAAAAACGGTTTCAACCTGTTTCAAAAATTTTGAAGGAACATTGGCATCAAGATCTGGTAAGGGAATACTTAACTCGTCGAAAAAAGGTTTGAATAATAGTTTAATCTCTTCTATTTTTTCTGATGGATAATTAAGCAAACACTCATCTACATCATTCACCCATAGGTTGATGTTATAAGGTTTATCTGTTTTTGTTCTAACAATTTTATCGGTTTCTATAATTTCTTCAGGACTTAAGGTATATGCGCCGAAGCTGCCCAAACCACCAGCGTTTGATACGGCTGCTAAAAGCTCAGGTGTTGAAAATCCACCTGCCATTGGGCCTAATAAAATCGGATATTCGATTTTTAAAAGTTCGGTTATTTTAGTTCTATTCCACATCCTAATAAATTTTTACGTTGGTTAGAAGTTTATTCACAATCACCCACCCGCTATCGGTTAGATTTAACGACAAAAGATCGTAATAATTAAAATCAAAAATAGGCAGATGAACTTTCGCAATTGCAATAGAATTGATAATTTCTATCGACAATATTTCCATGTGGAATGTTTCATTGAGCTCCTGCGGACTTTTGCGCTTACTTACCCCTTCTAAATATTCATCCAGTGTTTTAAAATATGGAAGGCCATTTACATCACCGGCCAATATAGACTGGGGGTGAAATATTTTTCTGAGCAATGCTGTGTCTCCATTAAAAACTCCCTTAAAATAAGATGACAGTACCTCTGCTATTGCATTTGCGTTTTCAGTGTAATTGTTCATGGTTTTAATTTTTAAGGTATGCCCGGGGTTAAGTATTCCCTTTGCATACCTGGTTCTTGTTTTAATTTTTATCCTTAGCCAATGTGATGCCCTGCTACATGGCCTCCGTCTAAATTGATGATTTCGCCCGTTACAAAATTACTTTCTGCCAGGTACAGGGCGAGTTGAGCTACATCTTCTGTTTCGCCAATACGGTTTAATAAATGTAAACCTGCAAACGCATCTGCATCACTAATGCCATTTTTGGCCTGTAACGGACTTCTAATAATCCCAGGAGCGATGCCATTTACCCGGATGTTGTTTTTGCCGAACTCTGCAGCCAATTGTTTGGTTAAAGCATGGATGCCACCTTTACTTGAAATGGGTGCTGTAGCAGGAAAACCTCCAATGGCATGATCTACCAATACAGTTCCGATGTTAATAATAGCACCACCATCTTGTTTCAACATCTGCGTGATGGCTGCCTGAGTAGTGAAAAATGTGCCTTTTAAATTGATGTTCAAAAATTTGTCCAGGTACGCTTCATCTACCTCTAAAAAAGGTTTTGGTTCAAAAATACCGGCATTATTTACCAGCACATCTACGGCACCAAAACGCGCTATGGCAGTTTCTACCAATCGTTTACCTGTGTTTATATTGCTGATATCGCCAGCTACCATCGCCAATTGGTGGTGCGATCCTAATTCGTTGAAAGCAGTAATTAAATTGTTCTCATTTGCAGCGTTGATCACCACATTGTGACCCTGTTTCAAAAATAAACCTGCAATGGCGCGACCAATGCCTGTTGATGCGCCTGTTATAATTACGGTTAGTGTTTTCATGTTTTTGATGATTATTTATTGTTTGCTGTTATCCCTTTTTCGCGCAATACCGATACCTGCTCGCCTGCATAGCCCCAATCATCCAATTCGATCTCTTGAATTACTACATGGGTAAGCTTTGGATCTTTATCCAATACTTCGGTAATCAATTTGGTTATTCCACTAATTAAAGTCTGTTTTTGTTCGCGGGTAACACCTTCGCGGGTTACTTCTATTTTTACGTATGGCATGGCTGTTCGATTAAATAGTTAATGATGCTGTTAATTTTACATCAAGTTCAAATTCATTGTAAATCAGGTTATCGCCAAGGTTGGTGAAAAAGTTACCTGATCTGAATTTCATGTTGTACTTGTTACGGTCGATAAAGATTTTACCAGAAGCTGTTAAGGTATTGCCATTAACCACAACATCTGCTGCAAAAATTACAGCATGTGTAATGC
>NZ_JBFTRT010000737.1:0-2048 GCF_056399685.1 Pedobacter sp. 01N416 | reverse complement strand
CTTTATCGGCAACAGCAGTATCCTGATTTTGTACTTTATTTTCTGTTCTTAATACGGCTGTTGCATAGTGTAATACTGCCATAGAAAGAAGATCCTGCTTATCTCTAACCGCATAATTATCCTGATAATCTTTTATGCGCTCATTGATCATTTTTGCTGCCCGTCTCACAATTTCTTCCTCTTCCATATTCACCTTTAGTGGATAAATACGGTCGGAAATGGTTATTTTAATCGAGATTTCTCCCATTTGTTTAGCTTAGTTTCTGATTTCTCTGCATCATTATTTTTTTAATAATGCAATACTTTTATCAATCTCCCGCACAAAATCGTTAATTTTTTGTTTAATGTCAAGCGATTTTTCGCTTGTTCCCTCTATACTTTTAGCCAATTTTGTAACCCTTAATTTTTCATCAAGTTCTACATTTTTGCCTTTCGCTGTATCGAGTGCTACTTTTAACGATTGATTTTCAAGCTTTAATAAATCATTTTCTTCCTGTAGCGCATTACATAGCTCTAATACCTGAGCCGTTTTTTGTAATACCTTATCTAATTGATCTGCAACAGAAGTCATGAATTTATTTCTAAAAATACGAATTTATATTTTATTTCCTAATTTCTGCACCAGCTTGTGCCGTTAAATTCGCGATTAATTTCTGCATCGTGTTTTCAATCTGCTTATCGGTTAAGGTTTGTTCCTCATCCTGCAAAATGAAGTTCAAGGCATACGATTTTTTGCCTTCAGGTAATTTATCACCTACATACACATCGAACACACCAACCTCTTTGATCAGCTTTTTATCAGTTTTGAAAGCAATACCTTTTAAAGTATCAAAAGTTACCGCCTGATCGATCAATAAAGATAAATCTCTACGCACTTGCGGGTACTTAGAAACCTCTTTGTTAACGATTTTATTTTTCCTTACAATATCCAACAAGGCAGCCCAATCAAAATCGGCATAAAAAACCTCCGCACTTACATCGGCTACTTTACGGTCGGCTTTTGAAACTGCACCAAAACTTACCAGGGTCTTATCTCCACGGAAATATTTAATCCCGTAAGCAAAGTTTTCATCGTTTAAGGTATCGGTTTGATAGCTTGCAATACCCAAACGGCTTATAATGGCATCAACTGCCGATTTTAAGTTATAAAAGGTAGCCGATTTAGCATTGTGGTTCCATTGCTCGCTCTGTTTAGCACCCGAGATCAACAATAATAACCTTGAGCGCTCTATATACTGCTCATTAATTAAGTGATAGGTTTTACCAAATTCATAAAACTTAACATCAGCATTTTTACGGTTCTGGTTGTAAGCCACACTTTCTAATGCCGGCATCAGTAAATGCTGGCGCATTACATTTAAATCGCTGCTTAATGGATTTAAAATAAATACAGCTTCGTCTAAATTTTTCGAATAAGCCGATTTAGTTAACGAGTTGCACATAATTTCTGCATAACCGTTTGAGGTAAGCATATCTGCAATTACGTTGTGCGTATTTTCTTTTTCAGGTTTGATGCTGTAAGAAAGCGATGCATTTACCTTTGAAGGGATTTCGATATTGTTATAGCCGTAAATACGCAATACTTCTTCTGTAATATCACATTCGCGGGTTACATCAACTTTAAACGATGGTACTCTTAAAGCCAAAGTATCTTCAGAGGTATTGGTTGCAGCAATACCCAAAGCGGTAATAATGTGTTTAATTTCGGCTGATGGAATGTTTGCACCAATTAATTTATTGATATTGGTATAACTTACTTCAAACTCGAACGGCTTGATATGACTTGGATAAATATCAGAAACTGATGAAGAGATTTCCCCGCCAGCCAGTTGTTTAATTAATAATGCTGCATATTTTAAAGCCGTAACCGTAATCTCCGGATCGGTACCACGCTCGTAACGGAAAGAAGCATCGGTTTTTAAGCCATGTCTTTTTGAGGTTTTACGTACAGAAACCGAATTAAAATAAGCACTTTCCAAGAAAATATTTTTGGTATTAGCATCAACTCCAGAAGATTTTCCACCGAAAACACCTGCAATACACATTGG
>NZ_JBFTRT010000736.1:0-2059 GCF_056399685.1 Pedobacter sp. 01N416 | reverse complement strand
CTGTAAAACAAGCTTTGCAACAGCTCTAAGTAATACATAAGTCTTTATTTAGCCTCTTCGTATAATGTTAATCGAGAAGCATACTGCTAAAAATATGATTTAACGCGATCGTCATCCTGAGGGTTAATTTATTGTGCAAAAATCCATATAAATGACATTTAATTATTGGTCTTGTTCAATATGTGATTCTCCTCTTTCAGAGGGGTGTCCGCAGGACGGGGTGGTTTATTAGTCCTAGCCGGACAGGCCTTTTTCTTTTGGCACCAAAAGAAACAAAAGTGTCGGCTGAAAATTTTTGTATTGAAGTTTCTGTTTGGGCTTGGCCTGTGGATTCCCAAAAATTTGTTAGGCCGATTTAAGTTGAACGGGGATACGGTGCTGTAGCCTAACTGGGTGGGAATGCGAAAGCAGTTAAAGCGCTGATTAATAATAATTTGTAAAATAGCGTCAATGGTAGCCACTTAAGCAAAAACACAAAAAAGCCACAGACAAGCAAGCTTACACCTGCATATCTATGGCCTTTAATTCCTCGTAAAAGAAATCTTTTATTTTACCCCAAGTACATCAACGCCTTGTTCGAAAACAACATCAACCGGAATATTCTTTTTGGTCAACCGGTCCAGATCTGTTTGAAGTTCTGTATGAATAACTGCTTTTTCTTTTTGTGCTTTTTCTACCGCAACTTTATCACCGTTACCCTGAAGGGTAAGAATGAATGCACTTAAATCGTTCATGGCAGTTGCAAATTTTTCGAAGTTTACCTTGTAAGTACCTTTAGCGGTACGCTCAAAAGCACCTTTCTCCTGGAAATAATTAAAGCATTGCATATTGGCTTTTCCATGCGCCTCAGAAACGCCGAAGCGAACAGAACGTAAAATACCAGCCATAAATGTGGTGTAATAATCTTTTATGTCACCTTTCAACTCCCCCTTTTTAAGTAAGCCTGTTACCATATATAAGCCTAAAATATCGGCTTTGCCTTCTTCTAACCAGCTATACTGTTCTTTCAATGCCGCACGTACAAAACCTTTTCCGGTAATGGTTTTTTTAATGCCTAAACCATGAGCTACTTCGTGAAACATTACATTTGCAAAAAAAGCATCAAACTTAATGTATTGTTGCTGATCGGCTTCAATTAATTCTCTTGAAATCGGCACCAATATCTTATCAAATTTCGCCTGCATAGCATTTTTCAGCTGTGAGCGGCGTGTACCTTTTTCCTGTTGAATTTTTTCATCGTTTGGAAGATTAACGGCAATGGTTTTCGATCCGGCATTGCAGTCTCCTGCATAATAAACCACATCATATGCATTTAGCTCAGAATCGGTTCCAGGTGTTTCGGTTTTGTATTTCGCTGCAACAGGTAAGTTTTTCTGTAATTCAGGAAGCATTTTTACGTACTTCGCCAAACGCTTGCTCCACTCTTTATCTTTGATTAAAACATAAGCTTCGTAACTGGTACGGGCATTAAACAGTTTATCCTCGTAATTTTCAATGGGGCCGATAATGATATCCAAACCATTGGTTTTCATATCTAACCAGGCATAATCACTTGCGGTAAAATTATCCGTTACCAAAGCATCGGCCCTTAAGTTTAAATATTTTTTTAAACCGGCATCTTCAGCAATTAAAGCTGCCTGTTTTAATAACGAGCTTGCTTTTTGTAATTCTGAAGCAAATAATACATGATAGGGTACAGTTGATAATTTGCCTGTACTGTCTTTTTGAATAACCGAATATGCACCAAACTTATCAGCAAGGTCCGATTTCTCTATGGCCTCTTTTGTAATTCCGTATGGATAAAAAGATGCGCCCTCTGGTTTGGCACCAATACCTTCAACAAAAGGTTTATCATTATTTAATCTATCCCAGGGACCATAATTAATGTTAACAAAATCGCGTGTTTTTTCATCTTTAATAGTTGCCAGCAAGCTATCTCTTTGTGGATAGGCTTGTTTCCAGTATAATTGATCCATAATTTCTGCTGCCTGGATTAATAAAGGCAAAATTTTACGGTCGTTAACACTTAACTCGTTTATATTGGTGGTTAATTTTACCC
>NZ_JBFTRT010000735.1:0-3055 GCF_056399685.1 Pedobacter sp. 01N416 | reverse complement strand
ATAAAAACACTCCTTTTACCAAAATACGCATGAGAATAAGCAGCGATGAGGAGATAAAAAAGTTCAATATCAATGCCTTATCCATTTGATGCCAAAGCAATTGAAAACGTTGTGAAAGTATTTTATTTACACTAACAAAGAGTAAGCTGGTTACAAAAACCGCAAGGAAGACCCTCAAAATATCTTCGGTATTGGAATAACGGATAATACCGGTGTGTATTCTTAGTGAAATGAAAACACCTGCAGCGATGGAACAATAAAGTGCCACGTAAACTGCATTGCCTGAGTTAAAAACGTCGGTGTAGTTTAATGTATTGGTTAATACAATGGATATAAACAATGTCCATACAACGATCATCTGATCAATCAATAAAATTAACCACCTTGAGTGTGCTCTGTCTGGAAAGAAGAAATTTTTCATAATTGAGAATCATTAAATATTTGTTTAAAGTTTATTGAGGTATCATTCTATAGAGGGGGAAAAAGTCTATATCGGTATGTAACTGGTTACCCGATTTTTCTACCAACTGATTGTAAACGGCTTTATTGGCAATAAAACGCCAACTGCAATAATCTAAAACCATACTCGAAAAACCCAGTTTCCATTCAAATAGCGAATCTTCTTTATAACCAAGTCCACCACCTAAATGGTAGTATTTCATCTTCCATTTGCGACCTAACTCACTAATTTCATCGACCAAGAATTTAGCTGGAGAATTTTTAAGATAATGGGCATTAGTGGCAATTAAGTGTCCTTCTATAATGCTATTGGTACACATAATTATACTGCCACAAACTAAATCATCGTTCGAATAAACCAGGATTAACTTACAGTCGAATTCTGTAGCCTGAACAAGCTTGGTAAAGTATTCTTCAGTAAAAAGATAAAAATCAGCAGCACTAATACGGTTCATATTAGATTGATAAAGCTTCGTGAAAGCAGCGATATCTTCCTGACTGGCAGCCTCAACAGCAATATAACCAAACTTTCTACATTATATAAGAATGCTGAAAAAGCATTTAGAAAATTTTCTTTCAAACTATCGCTCATATCGGTAAATTTCAGGTTAGAAACAGGACCTGAATATCCGTAAACGCAATGCAGATCGTAATATGGCGTATCCTGGATTGCACGTTCCAATAAAGGCATAGCAATAAAATTATTGGCTTCGCAATACACAAATAAAATGGGCCTTCCGTTAGTTGCCATAGCATGATAGTGCCAGGTATGATAAAAATCATAATCGACAGCCAAGCTAATATACTTTACCCAATCGTCTTTTTGCGCTAAAGTTAATTGCAAAGTAGTGCCCGCAGCATTATTTTCAATCAGCATATCCATTTTATTAAAAGAAATAATAATTAATTACGAAGCAATTATAGGACTACGGTAGAGTGGAAAAAAATCAACAGTCGAAAAAGGATCTAGCGATCTTTCGTTTAAAAGTGCATTGTATAATTCATTATTGGCAATATACCGCCAGCTATTAAATTCGAAACATAAATTAGAGAAACCCATCTTCCAACCAAAAAGGTTATCTTCTTTAAAATTAACACCCCCACCCAGGTTAAAGTATTTATATCCTAATTGTCTACCAATTATGGTAATTTCATCAGTTAATAATTTAGCTGGCGATTCGAACAGGTAAGCGGTTCTGGTAGCCAAAAGGTGCACCTGCATAATTTCTTTGGTACAAACTACTATGGCGCCAGATATGGCTATCCCATCTTTATACACCAAAAAAAGCTTGCTATCAAATTCATCAGAAGAAAGTAGCGCAACGAAATAGGCATTATTAAAAAGGTAATGGTCTTTTGCGCCTATTCGAATCATATTTTCGGTATATATTTCAGAAAATATACCCGCATCATTAATATCGGTCGAAATTCGGACTTCATAATCGCGCTTTCGTAACCGCCTGATTTTTTCTTTTACGCTTTTTCGGTAGCCTGCCCTTTGACTTTCAATGGTTGTGGTTAAATCGATTGCCACTGTTTTTCCATTGGCATATACTCCAGAAAACTTCTCCATTAACCTTTCCTGATTAAAAAACGGATGCAATCTGGAAAAAACGGTTACATTTTGACCAGTTTCGAGATACGCTATGAATGTATTTTTAAAGCGTTCCATAAAATCATCGTCCAAAGAATTGAAGTCCATGTTTGAAATAGGCCCTGTATATCCATAAACCGATGTAAAATCAAAAAAATCGGAACCAGGAATGTTTCTCTTCAAAAGTGGGAATGCAATGTAATTTTCGCCTTCCTCATACACAAACAGTATAGGTAAACCACTTTTATCTAAAGAGTGATAATACCAGGTGTGATAAAAATCGTAATGCAAAGCACGCTTTACATATGCAGACCATTCTTGTTTATCATCAATTGTAATAATCTTTCTCATTTCGAGCTATTAAATTAGGGTAGATTTAAAGTAACTAGTTTAGTTTGTGGCAAGTAAAACAGATGAATTAATTACCATTTTTATGAAATCTTCCTGCTGTGAAACAGGTTGAAAGCCTACTTTTTTATAAATAGAATAAGCAGCCAGGTTATCTGAATGTACTTCTAAGAAAATGTGTTTAAGGTTAAGGTTATAAAAGGCATATTTTAACAACATTAAAGAGGCATTATAGCCTATGCCCTTCCCCCAGTATTTCTTTTCGCCGATGAAGAGGTGAAATTCTGCACTATCGTTTCCGATATCGAGCAACTGAATATTGCCAATGTATTCATTGGTGTTTTTTACGCAGATGGCAAAACGTTTTTCGTTGGTCAGATTTAGTTTATTTAATAGCCATTGTTTTTCAACTTCGGCGGTAATTGGCTCTTTTAACACAAATTTGGTGTACGACCACACTTCAGGATCGTTTCTCCACTTGTACGACACATCTGCATCTTTTAACGCTAATGGCCTTAGGTAAATCTGAGTGTTCATATGAGCGGTTTTAAAGCTTTAACAATTACTTTCATATCGGTTATGCTGTAGCGGTGATCAATTGGTAACGAAACAAGATGTTTAGCCAGAAAGTATTCATAACTATCAACATGTGCC
>NZ_JBFTRT010000734.1:0-2067 GCF_056399685.1 Pedobacter sp. 01N416 | reverse complement strand
GGTAATGAGGTAGATATATATGCCTTGGCTTTCCAGATTTCCAGGATGTCGTCGGCAGCAATTGTATAGGCATCATATACCTTATTGTCTGATATCAGCTTTAAATCTTTATTCTCTCTGAAACGGTTACCCGCTCTTTTGTATACTACACCTTCATTTTTACTAATCACGATGTACGTTTCGCCGGTTTTTACTTCATTCCAGTTATCCAGGTATTCGCCAATAATCACACTACCTGGTTGAACTGGTAACATACTATCGCCCATAATTTCAAAAGCCCTAAAGGTACCTTGTCTTAATGCAGCTAATGGAAGTTGGAATTTAGGTAGGTCGCTAATATATTGAGGATCAGAAAAACCGTTCAAGTAACCAGCGCTTGCTTTAACCGGAACCAATTCGATATTTTCGCGATCGTTCTGATCAACAGAAATGCTCAGTACCCTTAGGTTGGATCCCTGGCTTTTTGGCTTCGGTTTCCAGCTGTCAGATATTTTCTCATTGATGAATTCATCGATGGTAAGATCAAAGTATTCGGCTATTTTTTTTAGCAAATCATATTTAGGTTCCGCCCGGTCTTCCTCGTAAGCCCCGATGAGCGATCTCTTGATTTCCATTATATCAGCGAAATTTTGCTGTGTATGGCCTTTTTTCTTCCTGAGGTACTTTAAATTATTTGAAATATTTGACATAAAAATAAATTTTAAAATAAATTTGGAATTACTAAAATAGTTAGTAATTTTATGCTCATAAAGTTAGTAATATTATTTTGATTTGCAAGAGGGTATACTAAATAGTTTAGTTTTAAGTTTTAAACACAAGATCATGAAAAAGTTTGTTTATATCGTTACCGACAGAAATCGTACAAGTATGCACGTGGGCATGAGCTCTGATTTAATGAAGACGCTGGATTTCTACAAACAGATGCCAAACTTATTTTTTGATAACGGGCAACAATTAACCCGCCTTGTTTATTTTGAAGAGTTTAAAACAGAAGCACAAGCTTTGCTGCGTTTTAAATCAATTAGCCGGTTTACACGCATGCAAAAAGAACGTTTGGTAAGATCTTGTAATCCAGATTGGATTGATTTAACTATAGGGCTCGATTTCGAAAATATTCTTTTACATCGGAATATAAGCAATCAGGTAAAACTATCATTTACGAGTTTGTCTTAATTGTTACGTTTATTAAACTAAAAGAAATTAAACTATCTCCAAAAAAAAAAAGCGATTATTTGTATTTAATCGCTTTTAACAAGTTAGGAAAAGGTTAATTTTTTATTTTTTCGAGGAAAATATTTTCCAGATCTTCAAGATTCTTGAAAAATTTACTTTTATCCATAAAGACTTTTGGATTATAAGGGGCTCCTGATTTACGCTTATCATGGAGCTCAAACTGACTTGCGTGAGAGGCAACCCAAAGATCAAAGTCAAGCTTTTTCATTGCTTTAAAAGTTTCAGTATAATCTTTTTGGATATCTTTATATGATGCTATTTCTGAGAATTTTCTATCAACAATTATGGATGGCATATTGGCAATCAAAATTTTGTAGCTAGAATTTTTATCTTTTGTATCAAATATAAAACTACACGATCCTTTAGTATGCCCAGGATGATGAAGCATTGTTAAAGTAGTGCTGCCTAATTTAATCTTATCGTTATTCTTCAATAGGAAATCAGGTTTTACAGGCTTGAAACTTATGCCATATTTCCCAAGCTCATAATCTAATTTTCCGCCTGTTTCAAGAGCATCCGCATCTTTCTCATCTACATAAAGTTTCGCGCCGGTTTCTTTTTTAATCTCGGCCATTGCACCCAAATGATCAAAATGAGCTTGGGTTAAGAGCAAAATTTTGATTGATTTATAATCAAATCCCAAAGCTTTTATATTTTCTTTTATTATTGAAAGCGAATTAGCTAAACCTGTATTTATTAATATATTTCCTTTTTCTGTTACAATTAAATAAGAAGCTAAATCATAAGTGCCAACATAATACAAATTACCTGCAATTCTAAATGGCGCTGTAGCTTGAGACCATTCTTTTGGATTATTAGCTGGCTCTGTTACTG
>NZ_JBFTRT010000733.1:0-2071 GCF_056399685.1 Pedobacter sp. 01N416 | reverse complement strand
GAACTCAGGGATATCAAGAGATGTGTTCGATAACGTAATTGTGGATAAGCAAGTTAACCGACTGGGACGGTATTTCATGTTATCACTCATTTATAGAGTGCGTAAATTTGGAAGTTAAAACTGGGTTATAATTTTTACTGTAAAGAAAGATTAAATATCGCCTACGTTTATCTTCTTAAATCTGCGGGGAGCCTATACACCAACTGCTCCCGCAGATTACACTGATTACCGCAGAAATAACTATTTATAGAGTGCGTAAATTTGGAGGTTAAGATTATCACGACGAAGAGAGATTAAATATCATCTGCGTTTATCTTCTTAAATCTGCGGGAAACCTATGCAGCAACTGCCTCCCGCAAATTACAATGATTACCACAGAACTGACTACATTTCCCATTCTCTCCCCTTAGCCTTATCCCTTTTCTATTCCCGTTTTAGTAGCCACTGGTTTTTTCTTCCTAAAGTTGGGAAAAGTCATCGGACTTTTAGCCGGGCGTTCATCTCCCAGCAGCACACCCCATTGTTTGAATGATTCTGTGCGATCGAAGACAATTTTGAGTACAGCCACAATAGGCAGTGCGAGGAACATCCCCGAAACCCCGGCTATACTGCCACCGATAAATACCCCTAGGATGGCAAATAAAGCATTGATTTTTACCTTAGAGCCAACAATACGCGGCATGAGTATGTTGTTATCTAAAAATTGAACAAATGCAATTACGCCTAAAACGGTAATTACCGGCCACAATTCTTGCGATGAAGTAAGCGTAAGCAGCACCCCTATCAAGTTACCAATTAAGGCTCCCACGTAAGGAATCAGGTTTAAGATGGCAAAGATTACCCCGATTAACAAAGCATGTTTTATACCAATTAACATCAATATTCCACCCAACAAAATCGTCATATAGGTTATCTGGATTAACAGTCCGATTAGGTAGCTTTTAATGATCGATTCGGTTTCATAAATAGCTTCTTTCACTTTTGGATGATCATCTGTTTTAAACCACATGAAGATAAAGCGCAATAAAATGTCTTTATAAAAAAGCATCAGGTAAATATAAATGGGCAACAAACCGATAAATACAAAAATGCCACTTAAGGTAACGGCAGCACCACCTGCAAGCGAGGTGCCCATGTTCATCAAATCGTCGCTTTTAGTTTTTATGAAGGCTTTTTGTTCCTTATCATCGTAATGGGTAATGCGACTGATCCAATCACTTAATGAATTGATATGCTGTGTTACGTTCGCTTTTATCTGTGGAAAATCTTTAACCAAAATGCCAATCTGGTTCGAAAAAAACCAAATAATCAAAGCTACAAACAGTGCCACTAATAAAATGGATAAGATAATGGCTAACGATTCGGGTATTTTTTTTCTTTTTAAAAAGCGATACACCGGTAGCAACATAATGCTGATAAAAAAAGCCATCAACATCGGCATGATAATATCTCTTCCAATTACCATAACGGCTACAATGGCCATTAGACCCAATAATTCTATCGATCGTTTAACGGTCAGGGGTAAATTGTTCGTCATAAAAGCTTATTCTGATTTGAGGTTTAAACACAATCGGTGTTAAAATGTTTTAAGATAACCTTTAATATTGAAAAGCGGAATGAGTTTATAGTCCGAAGTCGGCAGTCTGGAGTCCGAAGTCAATTAACTCATTAACCAGTTTGGAGTTGGGCGCTTAGCATTGAGAGTCAATTAATCGATCTCCCCTCGATAAGTCACCCTGAGCGGAGTCGAAGGGCTGCTAGTTGATTTGGCGTTGAGCGATTTGCGTTTGGCGTCAGTTAACCGATTAATCAATGCTTAAAAAAATTACTTCCCTTACACGATATACCCACAGATTAGCCTTATTTTTGCAACTTTAATACCACACATGAACAATCAAGATACCATTATTGCTTTATCTACTCCCTCAGGTTCTGG
The DNA here is from genome assembly GCF_056399685.1 of Pedobacter sp. 01N416. NCBI lineage: Bacteria > Pseudomonadati > Bacteroidota > Sphingobacteriia > Sphingobacteriales > Sphingobacteriaceae > Pedobacter > Pedobacter sp. 01N416. Next base: position 135 of record NZ_JBFTRT010000733.1, on the reverse strand, counting down.
CGCCATTGGCGTAATCCGTTTATCTGGTCCGGAGGCTATCTCACTTACCAATGCCGTATTTGCAGGAAAAGATTTAGAAAAGCAGGCCTCGCATACTTTACATTTTGGTCTGGTTAAAGATGGCGATCATATTGT
>NZ_JBFTRT010000732.1:0-2077 GCF_056399685.1 Pedobacter sp. 01N416 | reverse complement strand
ATTTAGCGAAGTCCGGTTATTCCAAAGCTGTAAGAAAATATCATGAACGATATCTTTGGCGTCTTCTTGGTCTTTTAGTTTTTTATAAGCAATATCATATAACATTTCCCAATATCTGCAATAGAGCTCGTCGAATGCGGACATATTACCGCATTTTAAAAGCTCAATTAAAATAATGTCATCATATAATTTCATTATCTTAAGCGATAGGGAACTGGAAGAAAACGAAGAAAAATACTTTACTCATTTGCGGTCTTGTCGATAAACAAAGGGATGGTCAGATACCCTAATAATTCAGATAATTTTTCTTTCAATGGCTCAATATTTAAAACTTGGTCGATTAAAGACGTATAGGGGTTGCGAAAGTACCAGATAGATGATGATTTTAAAAGAATAAATGAGCTAAAGTGCTGGCTTATTTTGTACGTATGCTAATGATTCATTATGGAATACAAAGATCTTTCTTTTGTTATCCCGTAACCTAAGATTATGTTCTGCTCTTATTTATAATGTGCCCGTTTGATTATGACGCCAAAATAGCATTGGTCTTTTGGTTTAACTACTGTTATCTTCACCAATACTACTGTTTTTTTGATACCAGTAACTTTGTCTATGATTTTTGTCAAATCTATTTCCTGATAGTGATGCGATGTCCCGGCCATTTCATCAGGAACCTAAAGAGTAGCCTGTTCAGATAGAATATCCCGTTAGGTTTATAGCGTCCAGCCTCCACGATCAAAAAAGCATAGGTATTAGTTAAATTTGAGGTAGTTTAGTTTTTGATATCATTGAATCTTTATCGTGGTGAAATATTTTTAACAAAAATTTAGCCTAATGATTAACATTTAACCTAAAAACCCTACCCATGAAAAAACTTATTCTTCCATTTTTGATTATTTTATTTGTTAGCTGCAAGAAGAGCAAAACAGAGCCTGAAGTTCCCACGCCAGCAACCACAACTACCGTATATAATTTTGACAGCGATAGCAATTCCGGTTTGATGTTTACAGACGGAGAATCTATGGCACAGCTTACCTCAGAAGCAAGGCGGTATGAAATTGGCAAAGTTTTGCGCGTGAAAGCCATAAATGCAACCACAATAGAGGTGGCTAATTTTGCGCCGGTTGATATTACTGATGCCACTATATTGATGACTGTAGAAGGACAGGCAAAACCGATCAGGCTTTTCAAGATCGGAAAGATCAGGGCACATGCTATCAAGGAGATTAAATATTCTTTTATAGAAGGGAGTACCAAATTTTTGAATGTTGAAGGACAGGAAGTAGATTTAGCACAATATAAAACTACAGGTATTCCAGCCGAAAAGGTATCCTTTGATTTCACAGGAGATACAGAACTGATCAAAAAGCTTAAATCGCTGGCTAAACTGAAATGGAAAATTAAGTTCGAAGATTTTGATGTTAATGACGACCCCACGAATAACTGGAAGGAGAACATTAATGCAAAAGACGTAAGGAGGTTCACTGGTTTGCTGATTAACTTGGCTTATATGCTCCAAGCGGACACAACCCAGAAAGTATTTTTGGCTGAGCCAATTACGGATAATAATAAAGTTTTAATGACAACTGAGCAGAAACAACAGGCTTTTAACAATATCCTCAATATCTCTACAATGAATTGTGGCGTTGTGGTGAACGTTTCGGGCCTCGGAGGCGGTAGCACTTTTGGTTTGGCCGAGTACTTGTTGCAAAAATATACGACCAGAAATATCTGTTACGAATCAATACACGAAATTGGCCATATGGTTGGCTTCTCCCACGATTCAAGCATGACTTATCCAACTTCAGATAACAGGGGGGCAGTTGTGGCAACGGGAAATGTGTACCTGGCAATGATTGCGCAAAATATGCTTCCTATCAAAACGGGCAATTATTACAAACCATCAGATTTGTAGAACTGCAACAGTAAAAGGATTTTTTATCCAATAACGATGTAGACTTTAACACTTAAGAAGATTTACTTTTTTATTTAAAGCCGAAGAACTGTGCTGCCATCATGATCAATTGTTTAAAGATTGATGTTTTTGGTAGCACAGTTTTGAGCGTTTGCTTTTAAT
>NZ_JBFTRT010000731.1:0-2085 GCF_056399685.1 Pedobacter sp. 01N416 | reverse complement strand
GGAATATTCAGAAAATAAAATTTATTATAGTGCTAGCATTAAATAGCTGCATCAAGCAATTGTTACAGTATTTGCATATCATTATCAAGAAAACAGATTTAAGTCTAGTGCAAGTTGTACTTAGATAAGATTCAATACAGATCAGAAATACTTAGCTTATTTGCTCAAAACAATGTACCCACAACTAGCCTTTTAAATTAAATATCCCATTATTTATAAACTTATAAGATACTCTAAGACAGATCTATGAATACTAGCATTTCCTGTACGAAACAAATACTAAATCGTCTAAATTATTATATAAGCGAAGAGAAATTATATGAAGAGTTTCATAAACACCCTGATTACCCAAGTTTATTAGCTATTAGTGATGTGTTAGCAAGTCTTGATGTTGACAACAGTGCCTACAGAATAGAATCAAAAGATCTATTGAACATCCCGACTCCTTTTCTTGCACACATAAATTTAGATCAAGATGATTTTGTTGTGGTAAACAAAATTAAAAATGACTATATCTATGTTTCAAACGAAAAATGGAATAATAAAAAATTTACAACCCTTGATTTCTTGGCTTGTTTTACCGGGGTAGTACTTTGTGTTGAATCTAAGAATGCCAGCCCATCCTTAAGCTATTACAAGGCATATTTTCAAGATAATCAATATTCATTGCTGGGAATTTTGCTATTTATCTCACTTGCTTTTGGGTTTTTAGTCAATCCTTTCTGGGTGATTTTGCATGATGTTAGAACTTCATTACTGTTGTTTATTAAAACTTTAGGAATTATAGTTTCCGTCCTACTGTTTATCCAAGGAATCGATGCGCAGAATCCCCTAATTCGAAGGCTTTGCGGTATTAGTAAAAAAAGTGATTGTAATAAAATCCTGTCATCTAAGGCAGCAAATGCATTTTGGGGGTTTACTTGGAGTGATATTGGATTTTTATATTTTACTGTCACATGGTTACTGCTTTTTTTCTTTGGTTCGGTGAATGTCATCAATTTTTTGACAATTATGACAATTTTAAGTTTACCATATTCGGTGTACTCCATCTATTATCAAGCTAGAGTAGCAAGGAGGTGGTGTATACTATGTTGTACTGTCCAAGCCATTTTATGGCTTGAATTTTTTACACTTAGCAATCGTCTGGTAGAATTCACTTTTCCAGTATATGATCTGAAATTTTTTTTTAGCGCTCTTTTGATTTCAATTATTTTAGGTTTTGTGTTGTGGAAGATTTTAAAAACTATTTTGAATCAAACATACAAAATTCCGGTTTTAAGACAACAACTACATCAAACGATGTTTAATCCAGAAACATTTATTCAGCTATCAATAAGGGAAAATCAATACCCCATTCCTGATGATAACAATTGTATAATAATTGGTAATAAAAACGGTAAAAATGTTCTTACTATGGTAACTGATCCATATTGTCCACCTTGTGCTAACATACATCGGCAGTTGGAGGATGTGTTAAATATCAACAAAGACCTACGTGTACAAATTACATTTACAGGTAACAATACTAAGAATGACTACCAAAGACCTGTTACAAAACATCTCATGGCCTTAAATAAGATGATGAGTGAGGCTGAAATCAAAGAGACACTGAAGGATTGGTATCTACAAAAAGAGAAGAACTATAATACTTGGAAGAAAAAATTTCCGATTGAACACGATGATTCTGAAACCTACAAATTAGAAAATCAATACAATTGGTATTCAACTAATAACATACAGGGAACACCTACAATCTTATTGAATGGTTTTGAGCTACCACAAATTTATGAATTGGGAGACTTGAAGTATCTGCTTTTAATTATTTAATGCAATTTTATTTTTTGAGTGTTTTGTAATAACATCGGTTAAAATTTATGATATTTTTAAGTGCGCAACCTGATAATAATTATTTCTTATGGCAATTGCAATTACAGGTATTTAATTTTCGCTCCCTGGGTATTGAGCCTAATAAGATACATATTTTGATCGGATATGATTCAATCACGGGCTTGAATCCAGAATTTGAGCAATGGATTGTTAATAACAATGAAGCTTGCTTCTATACCTACGAAGACACTAGACTAT
>NZ_JBFTRT010000730.1:0-3252 GCF_056399685.1 Pedobacter sp. 01N416 | reverse complement strand
GGGTTCCAACCATTGCAGTGATATGAAGAATACGACGTTTACTCGCTCCAAACCAATACACCAGCAGGTTTCAATGTTTTTTCTCCAACAATGATCTTCGAATCTGCAGGAATATTTATGATATAATCGGTAGAAGAATAATTTACGGCCATATAAAACCCATCCCTCCAATAAACATAAACACCTGGTGGATAATTTTCGGTAGTTGCCCCTGCTCCGGTATAAGTATCGCGTAACAGATCCTTTTCCAGCTTAGAATCGTCTGTGGCCACACCAATGTAGGTTACCGATCCTTTACCGATTTTGTGTTTTACAACAGCTGCCTTTCCTTTATAAAACTGGTTTTCAAATCTAGCAAGAACTTCGGTCTTTTGATCGGGCTGCAACAGATCGCCCCATTTATTCCATTTGTAGTGCTCTGAGCCCATCTGGATGTCTCCTTTCGCATAAGCAGAAAGCATATCGGTTGCCATAATCTGTGCACCGATAAGGCCCGAAATTGGCGCTGCCAGTTTACCTTCCCAGAAATGCCCCATGCGGTTTTTGGTTGCTGTACGGCAGGTAATAATCAAATGTCCGCCACGGGTTACATAATCATTCCATTTCTTTACCAAAGCCGAGTCGGCCATTTCGTAAGCAGGAACAATTACCACCTTATATTTCGACAGATCAGTAGTTTCCGGTACTATATCAACAGGGGCTCCCAAAGATTTTGCCATTTCCAGAAACTTAACGGGATAGTTCCATGTGTCCCACTGGTTGGTCTGTTTCTGCCTGTCGATGGTCCAGTAATTTTCCAGGTTCCAAAGAATGGCGGTTGAGCGTTCCGTCAATTTTTCAGGCACTTTAGCCCCTGGCCTGTACAGCTTTCTCAGTTCTTTTATTTCTTTCATAAACTGGATATACTCTTCACCTCCTTGCGAAGGGGTAACCCCATCTGTTTGTATCACACCAGAATGGTATTGTTCGGCACTGTATAAAATCTGCCTGAACCGATAAGAACAGGCAAGTTTCCCACCCGCAGCAAAGGTATGGTACAGCCACATGCGCACTGTTCCGGGCAAAAGAAGTGGGTTGTAGCTTCCCCAGTTTACAGGACCAGGCTGAATTTCCATCACGCCCGATACGCCTCCTACACGCTTAAAATATTCTGATGCAAAAAGAATGACCCGGCTATCTCCCATCCTAAATCCCAGTTCGCCAATGTTGTCGCTGCCACCATTAGGATAAGCAGTATAAGCTGCAAAATCGAGTTTCTTTGTCCGCCCCGGATCAGAACCGGTAGAGACCGCGGTATAATTAGTGGTGATATATTGCTGCTTCGATATGAGGCCGCGTAAGGTGCCGGCCTGAAAATCGAGAAATTCGGCCTGCGCATCGGCACAGTAGCGCTTAAAATCGAGCAGGGCATGCGGATTGTTACCCCACCAGCCAACCAGATTGGTGTTATGGATCATAACCTGGTCGAAATTATTGTACCACTGGCTCCAGAAAGCTGTACCCCAGGCATCATTTAAAGCATCAATGGTTTTGTACCTGCTTTTTAGCCATTGCCTGAAAGCCTCCTGTGAAGACACGCTATAATCGGGTTTGGCATCGGGCTCATTATCCAGCTGCCATCCGGTTACATTTTTATGCTGACCATAGCGCCTGCCCATCTCGGTTACAATTTTTTCGACAAACAACCGGTACTTGGAATTAACGATCGACGCCAGTCCCCTTGTGCCATGTTCGGCACGGATATAATGCCGAAATAAACAGTGTTAATATAATCAGTGGTATAGTTTTTTTTAACATGGGAACTTAGTTCTTGTGGTTTAAATCTTTAATTGCTGTTTTGATGGTTAAAGTTTCCGCTGGTAAATCAGGCGAGGTAACCGTTAGTTTGATCTCGCCAGCTTCATGTTTGCTCTTTATCACAACTAAAGCTTTACCTTTCCAGGCTTTACGTGTATTGCCCACGTATTGTTCAAAATCTTTCAGATCAGCATTATCCACACCTGCAATTACGCCCGGACCTTCGATTTTGAAATGCAAACGGTTGGCCGCATTAGGTTGAATTGTTCCCTCTTTATCGGTTACTTCAATCGTGATGTACGACAAATCCTGTCCGTTGGCCAAGATCTCTTTCCGGTCTGCTGTTAGTGTTATTTTTGCAGCCTCTCCAACAGTTTTCAGGATGGCTGATCCCGTTTCTTTATTATCTTCTACACCTACGGCTTTAATCAAACCCGCAGCATATGGAACCTGAAAAGTAGCTTTAAACTGTTGTTCGCGTGTAGTTGCCTGTTCACCTATCAGTTTGTTATTAAGGTAAAGCCTAACTTTAGGATACTTAGCATACACTTCAACCTGAACTGTTTTTCCTTCAAAACCTGGCCATGTCCAGCTTTCCCATGTTGGCCATACAGACCACCAGGTTTCTTTGATYTCTAAAGGTTCCGGAGCAGGTTCACGAACGGCCATATAGAGTTTTTCGTTATTATTGTACAACATACTCCGGTAATGGGAAATAGGTTTTCTCCATCCGGTCAGATCGATATCACCACAATAAGCACCATGCCATGGAAAAAAATTATTTTCCCAGTGTTCACCAGGTGTCTCCCCAGAATAATACCAACGGCCGATGCCTGACTCACCCAGATAATCCATCGCTGTCCAAACAAAATCACCGATTACATAATTGTTTTCCTGTACCAGTTTCCAATTGGCAAAAGCATCTTTAGGATAGGATTCCGTTTGAACGATGATACGGGAAGGCACTCTTTTATGATCGTCTGGCGCAGTATGCAGGTTGTAATTGTAACCCGCAACATCGTGTACGTTTATCAAAGAATCCAGGTTTTCCCATTTGCCAAAATTCACAACTGCAGAAGTTACCGGCCTTGTAGTGTCTATTTTTTTTACTTCCTGCAAAAGCATTTTAGCCGTTTCAACAGCCTCGGGTTTTCCCCGTTCTACAATTTCGTTACCTATGCTCCACATGAAAACCGAAGGGTGGTTACGATCTCTCAAAATCATTGCCTGCAAATCTTTTTTCCACCACTGGTTGAAATATTTTGCATAATCGTTACTGTTTTTTCCAATTTTCCAGCAATCGAAAGATTCATCCATTACGAGAAGACCTAATCTGTCGCAGGCATCAAGAAATGCTTCGGAAGGTGGATTATGGGAAGTTCTTACCGCATTGAACCCACCGGCTTTAAGCAGTTCAACTTTGCGCTCTTCTGCACGATCAAAAGCAGCAGCACC
>NZ_JBFTRT010000729.1:0-2106 GCF_056399685.1 Pedobacter sp. 01N416 | reverse complement strand
ATACTATGGTGGCGGTGTGTATACCAATAGAGGTTACAGCAGACCAAGACCTGGAAGTGACGATAGAGGCACGCCAAGATATGGAAACGGCAATGCCGGAAATGTGGGCAGACCGAGCAGATCTGGTGTTACAAATCCAAATGGTGTAGGTTATGCTCCAAATATTAATGCTGGAAGACCAAGCAGAAACCAAGGTAATGGCAGCTATGCACAACCTCAGGGCTCGCAAGCTGGCAGACCTACAAGGAATGATAATTATAGTCCTCAAGGTACACAAAGTAGCAGGCCTACCAGAAACGAAACCTATACTCCACCTACCAGAACCGAAAGCAGACCTAGTTATTCACCACCACCATCAAATGGCGGCGGAAATAGTGGCGGTGGTTCAACCGGCGGCGGYGGTGGTGGCGGTTCAAGACCATCAAGAGCAGGAAGAGGTTAATTTAAATTTAAACACACAACATGAAAAAATATATTTTAGCTTCACTAGTAGCTACAGTAGCTGCTATAGGAACAACGTACGCCCAAAGTTACGCCCCTGATGCATTCCGCTTTTCTCAAACCAATTATGGTAGTTCTGCTCGATTTAAGGGAATGGGCGGTGCGCAAATTGGGGTTGGAGGTGATATTGGTTCAATTAATGCAAACCCCGCCGGATTGGGTTTATTTACCAAATCTGAGTTTAGTTTAACCCCTGAATTTAATTCTGTATCAAACAATAGCGCATACCTGGGCAATAATACCAAAGCTGATAAAAACCAGATTAATCTGAATAATATTGGCGTTGTATTTTACAGTCCAGCGGCAAGAATAAAGGGAGCTGATGTAAATAAAGGATTGGTAAGTACTGTATTCGGCTTAAGCTATACGAGAAATAACGATTTTTTAAATAACATCAGTTATAATGGAACCAATACCAACAGCTCCATAAGAGATTCATATGTAGATCAAGCAAATAATTTCGGAACCGACAATAGCGTGGCTGGCGATGCTTACAAAAGTTATTTAATTAATAAAAACACACCCACTTTTCCGAATCAATTTTCTGCAGAACCTTATAACAATGCAAATTTTAAACAAAACTGGGATGAGGCACGTTTAGGTTCAACTTCTGAATTTAACGTAGCAGGTGCCCTTAATTTTGGCAATAAGGTATACATTGGTGCAACAGCAAGTTTTGTTAATGTAAAATACACCAGCGATGCTACTTTTACGGAATCCGGCATTGTTAACTCATATAATGATGGTGACGTTGTACCAACATATAACGGAAACGAAAATTACAACCTTACCCACTTTAGAAACCAGGAAACTAAAGGCGGCGGTTTTAATTTAAAATTGGGTGCTATTTTCAGGCCGATAAACGAATTAAGGATCGGTTTGAATTTCCAAACACCAACCTGGATGAATATTGAAGATAATACCAGCGAGACTTTACAGGCAACTACTGCGGGTAATGCTTCTACAGCACCAAACAAATCAAATAACCCTACCCAATACTATTCTTTCAGTTACAACTTACGCACGCCGTTAAAAGCATCTGCAGGTATCAGCTATGTAATTGCTGGTACAGCATTAATCTCAGCTGATGTTGATTATGTAGATTATGCCTCAATGCGTTTTTCTGATTCTAATGGCTCTGATCTTTCAACAATCAATAGCAACAATGCTTTTATCAAAGAATCTTATAAAGAAGCGGTTAACTACAGAGTTGGTGCAGAAGTAAAAGTGACTAACGAAATTAGCTTAAGAGCTGGTTACGGGGTAAACGGAAATGGTGTTAAAGGTGGCGACAATAAATTTTATCAGGGTCAATACTACACCGGTGGAATTGGATACCGCATAGATAACTATTATTTCGATTTAGCGTATCAGAACTACAAAACAAACTTCAGTTCAAGTCCGTATTTATTAGATGATTACAGCGAGCCTGTTGCAGATGTTAAAAGCAATAGAAACAACGTATTCTTAACCTTTGGGGTAAGATTTTAGTAACAACTTGTCTTACAAATTAAGAAGCGCCAGTTTTCTACTAGAGAATTGGCGCTTTTTTTTACCATAAAATTTTACCATAAAAAAGGATACCCAATCGGGTATCCTCAACAT
>NZ_JBFTRT010000728.1:0-2107 GCF_056399685.1 Pedobacter sp. 01N416 | reverse complement strand
GCGTATGGTTCCGTTTAGGGCTTACCGGAAGTTTAACTGTAGCGGTAAAAGGCACCGTACCTTCAGGAAGCAGCAACATCAAGGTAACTATTAATGGTACCGTATTTAATAAAACCATTACCGGTACCACTGCTACCACAACTACCATTGGTACCGTAAATATTACAGCTGCGGGCTATGTACGGGTAGATATACAGGGCGTGAGTAAAACAGGTAGTTACTATGGCGACATTTCCGACCTGGTGATTAGCGGACCTGCAGTGGCTTCCAATGTGCAATATGCCAATACCGTATCCAGTTATTATTGGTCGAGAAGAGGCCCATCGTGCCATTTAAATTACACCGTACCATCGGGCACAGAATGGTTTTACAGTGAGCTGAATGTGCCCAGCGGACAAGACAGAATCGGTTCGTATTTCATGGCCGATGGTTTTAGCGGGGGGTACTTTGGCATGCAAGTTAACTCAGCTACAGAAAGAAGGGTTTTATTTTCGGTATGGGATCCATCAACCGGCAGCACTACTTTGGTAAGGAAGGGAACTGATATAACCTCTAATGGGTTCGGTGGCGAAGGCACAGGCGGACAATCTTATCTCTTATTTAACTGGGTAGCGGGTACTACCTATAAATTCTTATTGCAGGGCAAACCCGATGGTGCGGGCGGATCGGATTATACGGCCTGGTTTTATGCACCCGAAAATGGTACCTGGAAGATCATAGCACAATGGAAACGTCCAAATACAACGGCGTATTTAACAGGAATGTATTCGTTTATCGAGAACTTTAACCCAGACCAGGGCTACCTGCAAAGAAGTTGTAACTACGGCAATCAATGGTATAAAACCAGTAGTGGCAATTGGACAGAGGTTACCAATGCCAGTTTTAGCTACGATGCCACTGCATCAGCTGAGCAACGTATGGATTACCAGGGTGGCGTTACCGGTAATAGCTTTTATCTGAAAAACGGAGGTTTCTTTGCTACTTATACGACTTACGGGACGGTTTTTAACAGAACCGCTACCGGCACAGCCCCAACTGTTGATTTAACCACTTTACCATAAAAACAACCCTATCCCGGGAAATATAAAGTATTACCCGGGATAGGATTAGTTTGAAGTTGGCTGTGCGGAATCGATTAAAGTACATTGCTGATCGAAATAACTTGCTGCGACGCCTTTAAGTCCAGCCCCACAATAGCCAGTTAACTAATGATCGCGCTACTGTTTAATGTTTCTGAGTTTTTCGATCGAGCGGATATYTATGGCATTGCCTGTTTTATCGATCAGTTTTTCATCTTTAAAATCAGCAAGCATTCGGCTTACGGTTTCGCTGGCCGTACCTACCAATGCAGCCAGGTCATCACGAGAAATCCGGATGGTACAGCTATCTTCAACACCGTCTCCAAATTTAGCAGCCACTTGTAGCAACGCTTCTGCTACACGTTTCCGTACCGATGAATAGGCCAGTTGAAGCATTTGCTTTCCCTTATCGCGCACATTTCCAGACAATAAAGCAATAAAAGTTTTGGATACGGCCTGATGGTTGAGCAGGTACTCCATAAAATCGGCTTTGGGAATATGGATAATTTCTGATTCAATTAAGGTTGCTGCATTGTCTGTGTATACTTCGCCATTACACAAACTTTCATATCCAAAAAAATCGCCATCATGATACAAGCTCGACGAAAGCTCCCTGCCATCCTTAAAACGTTTGTAGGTTTTTACCTGGCCCTTAACTACATAATAAAGATGGGTCGGTTCATCCCCTTCCACATAAATAATCTGTTTGTTGGTAATTGGCCTTGATTTACCCTTTTTACGGAGCTCGTCCATCACCGCTTCGCTATTGCCCGACGCTGCATTAAAGCCAGCTGATTGTTGTTTCTTTTTAAACCTGCTTTCTATAGCCTTAAAAAGTTCTATATCATCAAACGGTTTGGTGAGGTAATCATCTGCACCCATTTCCATGCCTTTGCGCATGTCTGCCCGCTCGGTTTTTGCCGTAATGAAAATAAAAGGAATATTTGCTGTTTTCTGGTTTTTGTTCAGCAGGTACAAAACCCCATAACCATCCAGTTCTGGCATCATGATATCACAGAGGATCACAT
>NZ_JBFTRT010000727.1:0-2128 GCF_056399685.1 Pedobacter sp. 01N416 | reverse complement strand
CCATAATCCTGTTCTGCATAATCAGTGGTAATGGGTAAAATATTTGCTGCAGCATCAAGCTCAGCCGTGATGTAATTAACGGATTCGTCAAATGATGACCGGGGAAGATCGATCACATCGGTAATGCCGTAAACATTATCACCTTCAAGCGGAATTCCACCAAAATTGATCAGCAGCAAGTGATAGTACCATGCCCGCAAAAATTTCAATTCGCCGGTAATACGTTTCTTCTTCGCTTCTGAAAGTGGAATAACGGGCAATTTAGATAACATCAGATTTACCCTACGGATATTGGCATACGGGGTTGTCCAAAAATCAGGCAAACTACCCCCACTCCAAAAGTTGGTTGGCGAAAGTGTCCCATTGTACATGATCACTGCATTCTGTGTTGGTCCTGAATAGGCATATTCCGCATCATCGGTAGCCATTTCGGTATTTCCGTGGCTGCTAAAACGCCCTTTTGCAAAACTATAAGACGAACTGCTATAAATCTGGGTAAGAAAACGGATAGATTTTAAACTATCTGAAAACACTGAAGCTTCAGTTTCTCCAGTATCCGCTTTACTATCTAAGAAATCGCTATTTTTTTTACATGCTGCTATTGAAGCACATAAACATATCATTAATATTATTTTTTTCATGTCAATCAATTATCAAAACGTAACACTTAAACCTAAATTGATCATTTTTTGTGGTGGATATTTAATTCTGTCCTGCCCTGAATTCGATTCTGGATCGAATTGATAACGTTTATCCAAGCTCGACCAGGTGAGGAGATTATATCCATTGATGTAGGTACGAATGCTTTGTACTTTTAATCTTTCGGTCAGCTTTTGAGGAAAATTATAACTGAACTCTGCATTTTTTAAGCGGAGATAATTCCCTGATATCATCCAGAATGTAGATGGATAAGCAGAAGGACTGCTTAAACCAGGACTTAAAGAAAGTAATGGATATTGTGCTGCATCTCCCAGTGCTGGTGTCCATGAGTTTTGGTGGATCGAAGTTAAATTTGAGGAAAATGCCTGAATGGCTTCTGCCACCCCACGAACATTAAAGTTGGTTGCGGCCTGAAACAATAAACTTAAACCGAAGTTTTTATAATTGGTTCGAAGTTCCAAACCGTAGTTTGTGTTTGGTAAATTCGGATCTCCATTTATAGACATATCATAACCATCAWTTTTACCATCACCATTTAAATCGGCATATTTTAAATCGCCAATTCTTGGTGCAGTTTGAGGAACCGGACTTGAAGCAATTTCAGCTGCCGAAGTATAAAAACCAATCCACTGATAGGTTAAGATCTGGCCGATACTGTTACCTGTAAATGCCTGATAAGGGTAGGCTGGCAGAGGTTCATCACGATAAAGGATTTTATTTTTGGCCAGTGAATAATTTGCCCTCACAGAGAAATCAACATTGCCAATTTTATCCCTGTAGCTCATTTCGATCTCACCACCCTGATTTTGTACTTTACCCAAATTTACCGGTGGCAGGCCCACACCAAAAATTGATGAAACTGTACCTCTTGAAGTTAAAATATCGCTTCTTACATTGTGGAACAAATCGATTGAACCTGTGATCTTGCTTCCGAAGAGACCAAATTCCATCGCTACGTCTGTTTTCTTTTCCTTTTCCCAGGTTACATCATCATTACCCAATGTACCTTCTGAAATTCCGGTTTGTGTATTGTCTGAATAACCAAAAGATGCATTACCTCCATTGCTGTAATTTTGTTGGTAGTAATAGTTAAAACCATCGCCGATGCGGTCGTTACCTACAATACCGTAGGAGCCTCTAAACTTTAAAAAATCGATGAACTTTACGTTATCCTTCCAGAATTTCTCGTTCGATACCACCCATCCGGCAGATGCCGCCGGAAAAAAACCATACTTTTTCTTGCTCACGAAACGATCTGAACCATTGTAAGCCGCATTAAACTGAAATAAATATTTATCATCATAATCATAACCTACACGACCGGTATAACCTTTAAAGTTGTTTGGCACAAAATTGTAAACCGCATTATCATTGTATTTGATTACCGTATTGATATTGGTTAATGCTGTTCCATAAACGTGGTGGCTGTTAAAACTTCTATCGTAATTTAATATGGCCTGGGTAGTTA
>NZ_JBFTRT010000726.1:0-3442 GCF_056399685.1 Pedobacter sp. 01N416 | reverse complement strand
GGTTAAGCCGAATGAGCTGCTGAAGTTCACAGATAAATTTGATGATCCTAACATGCCAGGAACCATCGTAAATACGATCAGATTAAAAAAAACTTCAGTAGGTACAGAACTGGAAATTTTACAGGAAAATATACCAGCAGCCATACCTGCCGAAATGTGTTACCTGGGTTGGCAGGAATCGTTAGAAAAACTGATTAAATTGGTAGAGCCAGAAATACCTGAAGGTTAACTGGTTTATGATTGGCAGCTTAGAAAATGGGGCGCCATTGCGGGGAGGAACAAAAGCCTATGCCGACTTTCGGGGAAACAACCTTTCCTGGTGCGATAAGGTTGCTTCATCCGATAAAAAATCGGCCTCGCAATGACGATCCATCTATACCGATCATCTCACTTCCTTTTTTAAGAGGCATAGATATGCCTATATTACACCAGGTTAACCTTCGATAAATCGGCACCTAAACCTTTGAGTGAAGCATAGGTTAGCTTATCCATCGTTGCCCCTTCAAAGCAGATCGTTTTAATAGCCTTGTAATATTTATTGGTGAGGGCGAAGGTAGAGCGAAAAGATACATTTTTAAGGGTTGCACCTTTAAATGTAGTTTCGTTAAGTGCTGCGTTGTGAAACAGCACCCCTGTAAAAGTCTGCCCATCCAAACGCAGTCCACGCAGATCGGAATAGTCAAAGTCTACCCCCTCAAACACGCAGTTTTCAAAAACCGTTTTCCTTAAATCGGTCTTGCTCAGTTTTACCTCAGTTAGCTTGGTATTACTGATTTTTGCCCCCGCCAGTTCTAAAGCATAGAATTTTGTACGCACCAAAATGGCCTGATCAAAATTAGTGGCTGTAAGATCAGTAGCCGACAGGCTGCAATCAGTTAGGTTTGCAGCATGAAAACTGGCTTCACGTGCATCGCTACCCAGAAACGAACTGCCAGTCAGGTCAGCACCAGTAAAATCTGAGCCGCGTAAATTACTCCCGTTAAATTTCAGCTTATGTGCAATAACACCAGCAAAATCGGTTTTGGCCAGATCGTTTCCGCTAAAATTGGTCAGTAGCTGTGGCTGATGTGAATCTGTTAAACTGTTTACCTCTGGTATTGTCTCTTCAACCGCACTGATGGCATTTATAGAAGGGCGGTTTTCTGAAAAATAATTGAGGTCTACATCCAGAATCTTGGCGAGCTGGTTCAAGGTAATAATGTCTGGCATTGATTCTCCCCGCTCCCATTTTCCAACGGCCTGTGGGCTTACAAATACATGTCCGGCAAGTCCGGCTTGAGACATGTTTGTTTTTTTTCGTGCTCCGGCAATTTTGTTGCCGATCATTTTTGCATCCATACGTACTGTCTTTTTTTAATCTTTCGACATTGCAAATGTAGCCGGCCTGTTAACCAGATTCAGCAAATCAGTCGCTCATTATAGTTGTAATTATGCTACTTTTTGTTGCTTTTTAGCAACTGTAAGTTGTTTTTAAGTTTCTAAAAGCTTTAAGGCTTAATCCCCTTTGTGATTTGAAGAATTTATTCAAATGGCTTTCGTCCGTAAACCCCAACTCATATGCAATTTCATTGATCCGCATGTTACTGAAACGCAAACGTGCCTCAACCAGTTTAATCCTTAAATTGGCAATATATTGCTGAAGTGTTTCGTTGGTATGTTTCTTGAAATATTTACCAAAATAATTCTCAGAAATACCAAACTGGTTGCTCAGTTTTTCAGCCCTTAATTTCTCAGGGTTATAAATATTCGCCTGAATATAGTTT
The DNA here is from genome assembly GCF_056399685.1 of Pedobacter sp. 01N416. Lineage (NCBI taxonomy): Bacteria > Pseudomonadati > Bacteroidota > Sphingobacteriia > Sphingobacteriales > Sphingobacteriaceae > Pedobacter > Pedobacter sp. 01N416. The sequence continues at coordinate 1,679 of NZ_JBFTRT010000726.1, read as the reverse complement.
AGTAAGGCCAAGGTTTTCTCTTCAGCATCTTCTTTAATGGCAGCAGGCAGGTATTTGGCAATATTCCGGGCTACCACAACAATCATCGTATCTACCATTTTCGCAATTAACTCTTTGTTATACAGATCACTTGTTTTCCTGTGCCCGATAAAACATATATCAGTTCAAAAAATAAATGTTTATGGCCTTCTTTCGGACATTCATCTAGCTTTTTATAAACAATTTCAAAAGGTTCGTATAAAGTTTCTCTATTCATTTTGTGCTAAACCATAGCGCAAATTTACCAATTAAAAGCAAATTTATACTGAATAATAACACCATATCAGTTTATATTTGCCTTAAAGAAATTATAAAATTGCATATTAATATAAAGACATGAAAGCTATAGGATTTGAAACCTCACTACCCATTTCGGCAGAAGAAAGTTTTATCGAATTTGAAACAGCTGTTCCACAACCTAGCGGACGCGATATACTGGTTAAGATAAATGCAATCAGTGTAAATCCGGTAGATTATAAAATACGCCAGAACAGTGCTAAAGATACTGTATTGGAAACGCCTAAAGTGATTGGCTGGGATGCTACCGGAACGGTAGAAGCTGTTGGAGAGGTGGTTACTTTTTTTAAACCTGGCGATGCGGTTTATTATGCTGGTGACCTTACGCGCAGTGGCAGTAATACCGAATATCAATTGATAGATGAACGTATTGTAGGTTTAAAGCCAAGCACACTCAGCAATGCCGAAGCTGCTGCTATGCCCCTAACCGCGCTTACAGCATGGGAATCGTTATACGATCGTATCCGCATCAGCGAACAAAAAGATAAAGGAAAAAGTATACTCATTATTGGAGGTGCCGGTGGTGTAGGTTCAATTGCCATACAGCTCGCAAAAAAAATAAGCGGACTAAAGGTAATTACCACCGCTTCGCGTACAGAAACCAAAGAATGGTGCCTGGATATGGGAGCCGATTTGGTAGTAGACCATAAAAACCTGATTGAAGAAATACATGCAGGAGGTTATCAGGAAGTAGACTTTATACTAGATTTTGTTGATTTAAATAACTATTGGGATGCGATAGTAGAATTGATCAAACCTCAGGGACACATTGTTTCCATTACCGGTTCAGCCACTCCTATTGCGCTGAATAAGTTGAAAAACAAAAGTGTTACTTTTTCGTGGGAATTGATGTACACCCGTTCGATGTATCAAACCGATGATATGGAAGAGCAACACCATATTTTAAATAAACTCGCCGAACTTTTTGACAATGGCACGCTTAAAACGACATTAAACACCACGCTGAAAGGATTTACAGCAGCAAACCTAAAAGAAGCACACCGCTTATTAGAAAGCGGAAAAACGATTGGTAAGGTTGTAATCGAATATTAGGGATAATTTATTGCATAAAAATTAATATAAATGACATATAGATTTTTAGCTTATTGTAAGCTACGAGCAATCTTACAACGATCGCTACTAGCGGCGCGCATTAAGATTGCTTCGTGCCTCGCAATGACGAATTCTCTTTAGAATACGTCAATTGTAGCTTGTAGAAAGACAAGTTTAAACACTTAATTAATCGTTCCATACGATAGGATTTTCATCGTGACGGATTCGGATCGATTATAAATTATGTTGCAGTCTTTATTGCTTACGATAGCATGGAAACAAGAAAAGGC
>NZ_JBFTRT010000725.1:0-2131 GCF_056399685.1 Pedobacter sp. 01N416 | reverse complement strand
TCGGTGGTGTCCACCTCTTCCCATTCCGAACAGAGAAGTTAAGCCCACCAGAGCCGATGGTACTGCGGTAACACGTGGGAGAGTAGGTCGGTGCCAGATCTTAAAAGAAACCCCTTGACGATGAGTCGAGGGGTTTTCTTCGTTTAAAAGCATTTTATAGTCTATGCCGTTCATTTTTCCAACATTAAGGAGTTTAAAAAGGGATAAGGTTCTGTTCCCGCAGATTACGCTGATTTGCGCAAACCTGATCTCCCCTGAGTTTTACACCTTCCGTCCCAGGTTAAATAGCCCTGATGGCAGTGGAAATCCCTTTTGGTCAGAGGTAGATTGTCTGTCCCAAGGGGCTTCCAAAAAGGATTGCAGCGGACAGCAGGACGGAACCCGACCTACATGTTACTGCTATTGCGCTCCAGATCATCAAAATGAAGGGTTCTGATTAAGTACTATTGGCATAGCTCCAGATGATTTATTTATACCATTAAGGAGTGAAGAGACGTTAAGGAACTGTTTACGCTGATCTTCCCTGAGTTTTACACCTTCCGTCCCAGGCAGGACGGAACCCAACCTTATAGATTGCTGTCATTGCGCTCCTAATAATAAACCCGTAAGTAAGCGCTCTATATTCTTTGTGTATAATAAATAAAACCATTTGTGCCAATGTTGATAATTTTAGCCACATTTAAAACTGATTTAGCGCTAAATGTGTTAATATCATAAGGTTTGCCACAATATTTGGTTATCTTTGTTTTTAACAAAAATATAAGTATAAGTAATGAGTTTTTTTGCAGATAAAAGAAGGGAAGTAATGTTGCATATTGAAAAATATATGCTGGAGTCGATGGGAACTTATTTGAAACCAATCGATACCAACTGGCAACCTTCTGATTTTTTACCAGATTCTACTAGTGAAACATTTTATCAAGATGTGAGAATTTTGAGGGATAACGCAAAAGATCTTTCTTACGATTTAGTGGCCGTTTTAATTGGCGATACCATTACTGAAGAAGCTTTACCAACATACGAATCGTGGTTAGCCATGGTTGATGGACATAGTAGGGACGAAGAAGGTGGTTGGATGAAATGGGTTCGCCACTGGACTGCAGAAGAAAATCGTCATGGTGATTTGTTAAATAAATATTTATACCTATCAGGCCGTGTAGATATGCGCCAAATGGAAATTTCTACGCAATATCTTATCGCTGATGGTTTCGATATTGGTACCGGGCATGATCCATACCGTAACTTTATCTATACTTCTTTTCAAGAATTGGCTACCAATGTATCGCACAGAAGGGTAGCTTCTTTAGCTAAAAAAGACGGTGATACGTTATTATCTAGAATGTGTGGTGTAATTGCGTCAGACGAGGCCAGACATGCAAAAGCTTATAAAGATTTCATGAACCGTATTTTCGAGGTTGATCCTAACGAAGCAATGTTAGCTTTTGAAGATATGATGCGTAAGAAAATTGTAATGCCAGCCCATTTCTTACGTGAGGTAGGTTTGAAAATTGGCCAAACATTTGGTCACTTTACAGATGCCGCACAACGTTTAGGGGTATATACTGCAATTGATTACGTTGAAATTATGCAACAGTTGATTGAAGACTGGAAAATTGAGGGCATGCGTGATTTAAACGAAGCTGGTGAAAAAGCCCGCGATTATATTATGGCTTTACCTTCGCGTTTATTACGTGTTGCAGAGCGAATGAAAAACCCTACTRTAGATTATAAATTTACCTGGATTGCTGGATAACAGCAAATAAGATATATAGAAGCCTTCCGATGTAAAATCGGGAGGCTTTTTTTTGTGTTGCGTATCGTCATTTCCTGAAAGTGCAGTCCCAAACTTTCTGGAGAGAGATCTATCTTAATAGATTTAGTTTCGCCCAGCACTTCGTGGTTCTCGGCTGCGTTGCACTCTGCTCGAAATTACGGCTTCTTGCAACTTGCTATCGCCGTTTCAATTTTTTTGAATTAAAGATGATCTCTGTTTAATAATAAAGATTTAGTTTCGCCCAGCACTTCGTGGTTCTCGGCTGCGTTGCACTCTGCTCGAAATTACGGCTTCTTGCAACTTGCTATCGCCGTTTCAATTTTTTTTAATTAAAGATGATCTCTGTTTAATAATAAA
>NZ_JBFTRT010000724.1:0-2140 GCF_056399685.1 Pedobacter sp. 01N416 | reverse complement strand
GAGGTAGGCAATCAGCGTAATGCTACTTATACAAATCTGAACCCCGGAGTCTATCGTTTTGAAGTAAAGGCGACCAACAGTGACAGGGCCTGGAACAACGAAGCAACAACTTTGATTATAAGGATCAGATCTCCATGGTATCTGACATGGTGGGCTTATGTGATTTATACTATGCTGATTCTTCTAGGGGCCGGGATTTATATTTCTTACCGGAGAAAACAGGAAAAACTGAGATATGAGATAAAGATTGCCCATCTCGAAAGTGAAAAGGAAAAGGAGCTCAATGAAAAGAGATCGACATTCTTTACAAACATTTCGCATGAATTCAGAACTCCCCTCACACTGATCATCAACCCCGTAAAGGATCTTCTCCATCAGGATGGCAGGTACCTGGATACCCGCAACATGAATATTATCTACAGGAATGCTAAGCGTCTGTTAGGCCTTGTCGATCAATTGCTACGCTACAGTAAGGTGGATGCGCAGGGAGATACCTTAAAAACATCAGGAGTTAATATTGTTGAACTGGTGAAAGAGGTTTATCTATGTTTTGATCATCAGGCAAAATCAAATAGGATCGATTATTCCTTTCATAGCTCTTCAGCGGCCATTCAAATTATTGCCGATAGGGAAAAGCTTGAGATTGTGATCTTTAATTTACTCTCAAATGCCTTTAAGTTTACGCCAGAGGGTGGAAAGATAGGGATAGACATAAAGGAAAATGATGCTGATGTTACTATAGAGGTGAAAGATTCGGGATGTGGCATCAGCCCTGAAGCACAGGAAAAGATTTTTAACAGATTTTATCAGGAACCTGCAAAAAACAGGTCGTTTGGAGGTGGTTTTGGAATAGGACTTTATTTGGTTAAAACCTTTGTAGAACTGCATGGGGGAAAGATAAACTGCCTTAGTGATGCACATTCCGGAACAACCTTCCATGTCCAGATCTTAAAAGGCGGAAATTATATCAGTTCTTCTACGATTGATACCGATGTCGAGCAAGATCCGGGATTTTTTAAAGCGCTTGATCAGCATGGACTGGAAATTGCCGTTGAGCAGCATGATGAACTGTTGCTTAACGATTTTGTTTCCGAAGAAAGAAAATCTATTCTTATTATCGATGATAATGAAGAGATTGCCAGTTACCTCCGTCAAATTTTTGCTAAGGAATATCACATTCTACAGGCCTGGAATGGAGAAAGTGGCTTATCGATTATACGTGAGCTTCTCCCTGATGTGGTAATCAGTGATGTAATGATGAATGGGATCGGGGGGATTGAACTTTGCCAGAAAGTAAAAGAAGACGAATCTATCTGCCATATTCCCATCGTACTACTCACCGCGAATACTTCTGAAGAAGTCAAATTAAAAGGTATTGAAAGCGGTGCGGATGATTTCATCAGTAAGCCATTCGATAAGAATCTGTTAATGGCCAGGATCGCGGGTATCCTCAGAAGCAAAAACAGCCTGCAGAACTATTTTTATAGTGAAATCACGCTGAATCCCAACAGCTTAAAAATATCCGCAGAATATAAAGACTTTTTAAAGAACTGTATCAGTATTGTTGAGCGGCATATTGATGACCCTGATTTTAATATCAAAACATTAGCCGAAGAATTGGGAATGTCCAGAGAGAATCTATATAAACGGATCAAATCCATTTCCGGACATTCATCCAATAGTTTCATACGTTTCATACGTTTGCGCAAAGCCGCCGAAATTTTTATTAGCACCGAAAATACCATTAGGCAAACCATGTACAGCGTTGGAATGAATGATATAAAATACTTTAGAGAACAATTCAAAAAAGTATTCCTGATGAACCCCTCGGAATACATCAAAAAATATAGAAGAGTCTTTTCAAAGACCGTTTCAGTCAACCAGGATCTTAAGCGTAAAAAAATATAACGGTACACTGTTAAGCCGCTCTCCCTATATTAACTTTTTTTCAACGGTAAGGTTAGCCAAGTCTGACGCATATTGTCCCTTATTTGTCAATCCAAAAGACACCCCCTCCGTTTGCCCCTCCAATTTTACCTGTTAGCCCCCCCTTTCTAGTTTGAAATAGGCTGAATTTAGTGAACATTATCAATACTGATCATTGAACTGTCGTTTCCTTTCTATCACGGGACTCCTGCTT
>NZ_JBFTRT010000723.1:0-2171 GCF_056399685.1 Pedobacter sp. 01N416 | reverse complement strand
GTTATATTCTGCTCAATATGTGTTAAATGTTGAAAAGTTTTGCCCGACTTAATAATTATTTAACATTGAATGTTAAAATGTGTTAAATTTTATTGGGTACATTTGCGGCATAATATCCCTATTAGATTATTATTCAACAACAAAAAACATTTAAAAAACAAAGTATGAAGAAATCTTTACTTTTAAGATTAGTACTGGTTATTGTTGCATTTGTAGGTATTACCATTGGTGCTAATGCACAGGTAACCTCATCATCAATTTCAGGAACAGTTAAGGATGCCAAAGGCACTTTGCCCGGTGCAAGTGTTAAAGCAACACACACACCAACAGGTACGGTTTATTCTGTATCAACTAACAACGAAGGTCGCTATGTAATTAACAATATGCGTGTTGGTGGTCCCTACACTATTGAAGTTAATTTTGTGGGATATCACCCCTTCACCAGTAAAGATATTTATTTGAACTTAGGTGAAAACAGTAAGCTTGACCCTGTTCTGGTTGATAACTCAGTACTTCTAACAGAAGTAAATGTTACTGGCAGCAGAAGTTCGGTAATTGGAAGAAATAAAACAGGAACTTCTACTTCTGTTTCAAGAAACCAGTTAGATATGTTGCCAACCATTTCGAGAAATATCAATGATTTTGCACGCTTGAGTCCTATTGCTTTAGTAAGAAATAGCAGTACAGATGGTTCACCGCTTGGAATAAGCTTTGGCGGACAAAGCACACGTTATAATCAATTTACGATTGACGGTGCTAACTCAACTGACGTTTTTGGTCTAGCAAGTAATGGAACAAATGGTGGTCAGGCAGGTATTAACCCAATTCCATTTGATGCGATAGAGCAAGTACAGGTTTCACTATCCCCTTATGATGTGAGCCAAGCTGGTTTTACCGGTGGAAGTATGAATGCTGTGACAAAAAGTGGAACAAATGAGGTTCATGGAACAGCTTTTGGAACTTATCAAAACCAAGATTTAGTTGGAAGAAGTTATACAACAAGAAATAAGTATACAGATTTCAAATCTTTTCAATATGGATTAAGCATGGGCGGACCTATTATTAAAGATAAATTGTTTTTCTTCGTTGCTTATGAAGGTTTAAACAGAGACCAACCTATTGCTAACCAACCTGGTGGACCTGATGGCACATCAAAAATTAGTGTTGCTAATGCTCAGACCTTGAAAGATTTTGTGATGAACAAATATGGTTATGACGTAGGTAAAATTAATGGAATTAATCTAACTAGAAAATCTGATAATATATTTGGTCGTATTGATTGGAACATCAATGACAAAAATAAATTAATGATCCGTGGAAATTACGTTCAGGGAAGTAATTATAGTATTTCAGATTCTCAAACAGCTATGTCATTCTATAACAATGGGTATGCCCAAAGTAATAAAACGACTTCTGTTGTTGCCGAATTAAGCTCTAAGTTATCAAATAGTGCTTCTAATTTACTACGTTTAACTTACACAGCCATAAGAGACAGGAGAGATCCAGGTGCGGCGTTCCCAAGTGTTAGTATTGCTGATCCGGTTGCTGGAACTTTTAGGTTCGGTGCAGATTACAGTTCACAGGCGAATAGCTTAAATCAAGATAATTTTACTTTGACAGATAATTTCAACGTAACATTAGGTTCTCACAGTCTTACATTCGGAACAGATAATTTATTTTACAAAACTAAAAACGTATTCTTACAAGGCGTTTATGGTGATTATAGTTTCACAAGTCTGGCCGGATTTATGGCTACTCCTCAAACTGGAATGACTCAGTATCAAACGACTTATTCAACAGACAAGAGTGATCCACTAGCGCCAGCTAGAATTAAAATGGCACAATTTAGTTTATATGCTCAAGATGTTTGGAGTATCAGAGATAATTTCAGATTAACCTATGGCGTAAGAGCAGAGGTGCCTGTATATTTAAACAATCCAGTAGAGAACCCTGCGTTTAATGCTTCATCAGTAGCTGTGGCTAACAATTTAGTAAATAGCAGAACTCCAAAATCAACTATTATTGTAACACCAAGGCTAGGTTTTAACTGGGATGTATTTAATAATTCTCAGACTCAAATCCGTGGTGGTGTAGGCATATTCTCTGGCCGTGTACCTATGGTATGGGTATCAAATCAATATTCGAATACTGGTAAAGCGACTATTAAGTAT
>NZ_JBFTRT010000722.1:0-2171 GCF_056399685.1 Pedobacter sp. 01N416 | reverse complement strand
GATATTAATTGCAAAGCACAAAGTAAATCTATTTAGCTATTAATTTGCCTTTATTAGATTGCTTCGTGCCTCGCAATGACGGATTTGTTTGTTATTTTACCAGTGTAAAAGGAACATACAATCCGAAAGTGATATTTCTACCGGTATTGTACACGCCTAAATTAGGATTCTCCTGATCAAAACGACCTGGTTTAAATCTACTTAAAGCATCATAATATTTCTGATCTAGCAAGTTGTTGGCCGAAACAGATAATTTGATTGGTTGTTTGCCTAAATTAAATGTAGCACCAATACCTGCGTTTAATAGCGTATAACCGCTGGTTGGCGTTTCGAAAACATCATCCACACGTGTTTGTTTAAATGCCGAGTTGATACCAACAGATAGGTATGCATCATTTGTTCCTTTCAGTTTAGGCTCGAAACGCAACTCGTTTCTCAAAGTTCCTGCAGGAATAAATGAAAGTGGCCTGTTTAAAGTGTTATTCTGTGCATGAACGTATCCAAAGGTATTCTCGAAGTGGATAAACGGAACAGGGTGGATGGTTAAGCTTGCTTCAGCACCGTAAAGATTCGCGTTTACCTGTCCGTAACGGTAAACATCATAAAGTGTACCTTCAGCTTCTCTTTGTTCGCCATTGTTGGAAGCGTAAATATAATTGTGGATGTAGTTGTTATAAACACTTGCACTTGCACTCACAATTTTTCCTTCATATTCTAATGCCACATCTACCTGGTAACTGCGCTCAGGACTTAAACCAGAATTACCGATTTCATATCTAAAAGTACCTTCGTGCACACCGTTTGATCCTAGTTCTGCTGGATTTGGCGCACGGAAAGCAGAACCTACGTTAGTTTTAAAGTTCCACTCTTCGTTAAATTGGTGCGTAAAACCCAATGCACCACTTACATTGGAAAACTTATTTTTGAAAGGTGCAAAAAGTTCTTCACCATCATCAAATAATTGTTTTCCGTTGTTTTTTCTAAAATCGTAACGTGCACCGATGCTAAATGTATTGTTCTCCCAGTTTTTCTTGGCAAAAGCAAAAACACCTAAACCAAAAGTATCGTAAGCTGGGATTAAAAATTCTGTTCCTTTATTTTGGCTATGTGCATCATCTACACTTACCCCAAAAACGGGCTGCCATCCATTGGTTTCGTGTATATAATATTTCAGGTCTGCATTGTAGGTTTTAAGATCGAAGAATAATGCAGGGTCCGGTCCATCTAACTCACGGCGTTGGTTTTGTTGATAGCCAAAATCAGCTTTCAAATTGCCGTTACCGATAATGAAATTGTTGTTCAATGCAATTTTAAAGTGCCTGATATCCTGACGAGGGTATTCTAAAGTACGGTTTTTGTAATCATCGTTTGTAAAAGCGCTACCATCTTCTTTTACAAAATTTCCATTGTCATCTAAAGTTGGCTCATAAAAGCCAATATTGTTATGAAAGTTAGAAACGTTTAAGTGGGTATAACCCCAGCTTTTATTTAAACCTACCATACCACTTAAATCGGTTTCGTTAAACCCCGAATTAGGGAAGTAACCTGTTGGTGTTTTAAAAGAGTAAGCATTTTTATACGTTCCGCGAGCTCTCCAAACAAACCCGTTTTCGTTACCATTTAACATTAACGAGTTAGCGGTAAGGCCATTATTTGTAGAATAATTGGTAATAAATTCTCCTTTAATCTGCCCTTCGGGTGCGGTACTTGGCTCTAATAGGTTAATTACACCACCGAGTGCATCAGAACCGTACATTAACGATGCAGCGCCACGTAAAACTTCAATGCGGTCTGATTTAAACTGATCGATTTCAATACCATGCTCATCGCCCCATTGCTGGCCTTGTTGTTTTATCCCATCATCTAAAGTTACAATTCTGTTGTAACCCAAGCCTCTGATTACAGGCTTAGAAATAGATGGGCCAGTAGTAATTTGTGATACACCGGGTATTTTAGTTAAGGCATCAATTAAATTGGTTGAGGGCTGTAAAAGCTGATCCTTGCCAATTACTGCAGAAGAAGCACTATTTCTTTTGCTGGTACTGCTGATCAAACTTCCGGTAATTACAATCTCCTTTGTTTCTATGGCAGTAGGTTGTAAAGAAAATTCTAATCCGGCTGCGCTTGCAAAATTTACCACCTGTGTAGTGGTTTTATAGCCAATATAATGT
>NZ_JBFTRT010000721.1:0-3162 GCF_056399685.1 Pedobacter sp. 01N416 | reverse complement strand
CTTCTGTTAGGTGATGCTGGTGTAATCTTCCCATTTAGATTTATAAAAATAATAAAACGAAACAATACGCAATTATAAGAAATCATAATCGAAATAATATAATATGTGTGTTAAAAATTTATTAAATATTTGTGCAAAATATTTTAAAGAATGTTTTTATTGTTAATTTGCAGCACGCTAATTAAATATACTATGATGAATTTGGCTGAGAGGCACCAGTTTATATTAAGTCGCCTGCAACGTGATCAATACATAAATGTAGTCGATTTATGTAAGGAGTTGAAAGTTTCGTCTGTAACAATAAGAAAGGACTTAAAACTACTTGAAGATAAGAGCCTATTGTTTAGGACCCACGGTGGGGCTACTGTAAACAATCCATATACGGTAGACCGTCCGGTTAATGAGAAAGAGAAAATACAATCTACAGAAAAGAACAAAATAGGTATTGCGGCTGCTGCATTGTTAAATGACAATGATTCTATCGTTATTGCATCAGGTACTACAGTGCTTTATTTTGCCAAGAATATTGCGCCAGCAACAAATTTAACCGTTGTAACTTCTGCATTAAATGTAGCCCTCGAATTAATGCGCGAACCTAGTATTGAAGTAATACAATTGGGCGGATTGCTTAGGAAAAGTTCTTCATCGGTAATGGGTGCTTATGCAGAACAGGTTTTGCAGGATTTTTATTTTAATAAACTATTTCTAGGTGTTGATGGGATTGATCTTGATTTTGGAATAACTACTACTAACGCCATGGAAGCACATTTAAACCGCAAAATGATTGGTGCATCACAAAAAACGATTGTACTTGCCGATTCTACTAAATTTGGGAAAAGAGGCTTTGGAAAGATATGTGGATTAGAAGAAATTGATCATATTATTACCGATAAAGGAATTTCTGAACAAATTGTTAAACATTTGGAGAGTTTAGGTGTTACTGTTACTATCGTATAGCGCATTCCACGCGAACGGTATAATCCAAACATTATAATTTGAACATGGAAAGAAAACGAATACACATTTTAGAGGATGATCAAGAGATCAGAAACGTTATTGAAATTCTATTAAAAGATGAGGGTTTCGAATTGCAGCTTTCATCATCATTTGCTGAGTTAAAGAAAAATATCCAGGATGCAATGCCTGATCTTTTTTTACTTGATGTAATGTTACCAGATGGAAACGGAGCAGAAATTTGTGAAGATTTAAAAACAGATATTTTTACCAAACACATCCCAATTATCGTAATGTCTGCACAGAATAATAGCGAACAGAAAGCTATTGATGCATTTGCTGATGATTATATCAGTAAACCTTTTGATATTTATGATGTTTTAGAGCGTATTAATGCGCATCTGAAACGAAGCGCTGAAAATAAAACAAAAGTTTAATTAAAAATTAAGCCTAATAAAAAAGGGAAACATTAACGTTTCCCTTTTTTTTATGGATAGCGTTTATTAGGTCTGTTTTACATCTTGCGCTTTGTTAAACATCACAAAACGTTTAGAATCGCCAACGCGTTGAGGTACTGTTGCATTTGAAACAATGGCGTAATCTTCAGTATTCTTGTTTATAAAAACGCCTGCGCCAATAATGTTGTGGCTGCCAATAACAATATCTTCTTTTACAGCAGAATTAATTCCTAAAAAAGAATTATTACCAATGGTTACATTTCCTGCCAGGATATTGCCCGATAACAGAACATTGTTTTCTATCGTAGCGTGATGACCAATCCGCGCGCCGATAAGCATACAATTATTACCAATGCTTACAAAAGGCTGTATGTCGCAGCACTGATCGATAAAAGTATTGTGTCCAAATACCAAGTCGGGCCACACGTTGGCTTTCGATGAAATATAATTTGCAAAACTATAGCCCGATTCGCCCACCCTGTGGTACACGCTTTCCCTGGCACTGTTTCTACCAATGGCAATATGCATTTTATGGGTTTCTGGGGGGAAATCTTTAATCACTTGGGTGAGRCTTAAAATGGGTAATCCTAATAGCAATGCATAAAACAGGCTTTTAAACCTTTTTAAAGCATACTGTACATATTTTGCTAATTCCTGTTTACAGCTTTCACAGTTGCGCATTTTTTTACTTTTTGCGCTGCTTTAAAGGGATATTGCTTTTATGTTAATCGTTTTATCTGATTTGATCGCCAATAACATATCGCTGTTAAGGAAAACTCAATCGTGTTAAGCAGAATGTATTTTTAAACAATTAAAAATGTGTTGTAAAACAGCTTGCACAGAAATATGCGAAGCATGGCTTGTTCACTACCTGGTTAGGAAAAAATAATAGGTTAAGCAGTAAATCTAGCCTTGGTAATCGGCAGCTTTTCTTTAAAATTTTATAAAATCATTTTATTCCCCCTATAAATTGTAGTATTAAATAGCTTTTTTAAATGTTAAAACATTTTCTGATGTTTTTTGAGTTTCACCGATTAAGATCTCACTAAAAAACAGGCTTTTTTGAGTAAAAATATAGGCCGAATATTATACAAGTTACGCGTTGTAAAATTTACAAATGATGTGCAATTTATGAGCACAGTATTTAAAATGCTGTGCATGCTGGTCATATTTTATACAATTTAAATACAACCCCAATCTGCCTATAAAACATTGACGCTTAATTGCATAGCTTAGTTCTCAATAAATCAAAACAAAAAACTAAACATTACTTAAGCTATGAAGAAAGTAATATTATTTATCGCAATATATACAAGCATTATCACCGGATGCGCTCCCAGAAGAGATCTTGTATACTTTAGTAACCTGGCCAAACAAACTAGCGAAGTTAAGCTTCAAGGTCAGGAAGTTAAAATTCAGCAAAACGACCTTTTAAGTGTAAGCATAAACAGCTTAAATCAGGAGTCGAATGTTTTATTTGCTGTTAATACCAAAAATGCAGGCGCTGAAAACAATTATAAAGTAGAAGGTTACCGGGTAAGTAAGGATGGAATGATTAACCTGCCTGTTGTAGGTAACGTTCGCCTGGAAGGTTTAACCATTGAGCAGGCACAAACTACCATATCGAAAGAATTGGATAAATATGTAAAAAAACCGGTAGTTGACGTTCAGTTGGTCAATTTTAAAGTAACAGTAATTGGAGAAGTAAACCGGCCATCAACCTTCACTGTACAGGGAGATAATATTAACC
>NZ_JBFTRT010000720.1:0-2185 GCF_056399685.1 Pedobacter sp. 01N416 | reverse complement strand
ACATATAGCTTCGGTTGTTGCAAGGTTCGGAATGGTTTGGTCGGTTGAAAGTGATGTGTTATTAGTTTCGTCAGTCAGTTGAGCCGACTTTTCGCAGCTGAACATCAGCATAGGGATGCTAATAGCCATTAAATAATGGCATAGATTTTTGTTTCTCATTTTTGGTTTTTTTTGGTTAGAATTTTTTACAACAGGGCAGAAGTTTTTTTAAGCACATTTGGTTAATATTCGGTTGTTGTATTATTTAAGTTACATAATGTATATGTTTAATTAGTGTTTTTATGTCTAAATATTTGTGCAATCGTTCCCGTTATCGTTTGCGTAATGCTGTATCTATTGATTTTTACCATTAATACATCAAAAAAAGATTGATTTCCATTGAACGGCCGCATAAAAAATTATATTCTTGGCCATTATTTATATAGCATAGCTTGTATAATATTATTGCATTTTTTTAAATTTATCAGGTATCGTTTTTAGCCTAAATTCCTTTCTGATTTCTGCTTTATTAAGCTCCGCAAACGATTGCACAAATAAATAATCCAATTTACTGCAGGCTCTGATTAAAACTCCGTAAGATTGTTGGGTATGTTGTTCGGTGCTGGATTTCAGGTCTTTGTGCCGTTTGCATCTAACTAATAATTAACATGTATATCGAATTTTAGGATTTGATGTGCTATTGAAAACCTAACCAAATATTATGATCAAATTGTATCTATCGTTGGCTATGTGCTGTCTGCTTTTTTTTACTGCTACAGCGCAGAACCGTACCGTTATCGGCCAGGTATCAGATGCCAAAACCGGTGAAACCCTTATTGGGGTGAGTATACTCCTTAAGGGCACTACCCAGGGCACAAGTTCAGACGGCAATGGGAAATTTAGCATAAGTGTACCAGACAACACTGCGGTGCTCATTTTTAATTACGTGGGTTATGCAAACCGCGAAGTAACTGTGGGCGAACAGCGTCAAATTAGTATCAAGATGTCGCCAGACGAAACCAACTTGAACGATGTTGTTGTTATTGGATATGGAACAGTAAAAAAACGCGATCTTACAGGTGCTGTTGTATCTGTTAAGGGGGATGATATTGCTAAAGTGCCTTCGGCAAATCCGCTTGAGTCTATTCAGGGAAAAGTACCGGGTGTTGATATTACCAGAAGCAGTGGCTCAGCTTCATCGGGCGTTAATATTAATATTAGGGGTACCCGTTCCATTTCAGCAGGAAACGGTCCGCTTATTATTGTTGATGGTGTGCAGTACGGAAGTTTGCAGGATCTAAATGCGAACGATATTGCTTCAATGGAAATACTCAAGGATGCTTCCTCTACTGCAATATACGGATCGAGAGGTGCCAATGGTGTAATCCTGGTAACCACTAAAAAAGGGATTTCCGGACAAGCCGTTGTATCACTTAATTCCTATTACGGGATCTCGCAGGTTGCACGGTATCCGGGTGTAATGGATGGCCAGCAATTTGTTGAGCAGCGCCGCCAGGCCTATCGTACCACAGGGAACTGGGCCAGCCCTGCCGATGATATCAAAATCTTTAATTCGGCCGAATATGCAGCCGTTCAGAATAACCAGTTTACCAACTATCAGGATCTATTGCTCCACGATGGAAGCCAACAGGATTATCAGCTCGGTGTTAGGGCCGGAACCGAAAAAACCAAAGCCTACTTTTCGCTCGATTATTTAAATGAAAAAGGACTCCTCAAAAACGACAGATCGGCACGTTACTCGGCGCGGTTAAACCTCGATCAGAACATTGGAAAGTATTTCACAACGGGGATGCAGGCACAGTTTACCCATTACGAGATAGATAACCGAAGGGATCCCTTAAACCAGGCCAACAAAATATCGCCTTTGGGTGATGCTTTCGACGCACAGGGCAATTTTATTGTCTATCCGCTTGCGGGAACTTCTGTGAATCCCCTTGCAGATGAGCAACCAGATGTATATTCCGGAAAATCGATCATCAACCGTACACTCTTGTCTGCTTATATGGAACTAAAACCAATAAAAGGACTTGTAATCAGGTCGAATGTGGGCGCAAACCTGAATACCGACAGAACAGGTACGTTTGCCGACCGGTATTCGATTGACAGGAATGGTTCAGTTCCAAAGGCCGCATATTCGGCTTCGAACAGCCATTTAATCAATATTGAAAATTTTGTAACCTATAAC
>NZ_JBFTRT010000719.1:0-3439 GCF_056399685.1 Pedobacter sp. 01N416 | reverse complement strand
AACTTATTCAAAATATAAAGCTTAAACAAATAATTCTTTAGCTCTGGATCAGCTTGGGTATCAGTCATCACTTTACGCAGACTTTCCCGATCAATAAAATTAACCAGTCCGATATTACTGGCAATGTAGTTGGCAATCTTATTAATAGTTTCCTGTTCATTGCTAAAAGCATCTTTAGCAGCGTTAATATCCTCGATTGATTTTAGCTGTACGGCAATTTCTTTTGCCAAAACTTCTTTGTTAACAGCAATCAATCCCTTTGGAATATAAAATATAGAATCGGTTTTATAAGGATCAACAAAGAGAAATAGCGTATCTTTTGTAGTTGGATTTATCAAAGTATAACGATCTACAATACCTGTATTTGAATGTTGACTATTTCTTTTAGTAAAGTCGATTTTTGATCCATCAGGCCAGCGGTAAGAATTTTCGAGTTTGGCCATTCTTACTCTTAAATTATCCCGATCGGAAATGTTTTTAAAGGCACCACTGCCTATTGGCCGATCGATTGACGCGCCATAACCATCATTGGGTCCTTTTAGGTTTTCGAAAGTGATATAGGTAATCAAGGTATCGGATGGAAGCTGAGCCTTGGTTAAGCAGGCAGTCATGCAAAAAATTAAGGTAAAGAAAGTTTTCATAAAAGCGTTTTTTATAAATGATGCTTAAAGTAAGAGATTTCAATAAATAATTTATTTTTTTTTGTTGACAAAGCATTTTAGTGATATGACTAACTTTGGTTACTTTTATCATCCGATAAATCTGTTTGTCGGTATAACATTAATCGGTGTAATCACATGAATAAAAAACTCTTTCTCCTAGATGGTATGGCGCTGATGTACAGGGCGCATTTTGCATTAAGTAAAAACCCTCGTTTCACCTCAACAGGCATTAATACATCGGCAGTAATGGGCTTTACCAATACTTTGTTAGATGTTTTGAAGAAAGAAAAACCAACACACATTGCAGTTGTTTTCGATACCGAGGCGCCGACTGAAAGGCATACTTCTTTCGAAGCGTATAAAGCACACCGCCAGGCTATGCCGGAAGATCTGGCTGCGGCGATGCCTTATGTGATTAAATTAATTACGGGTTTTAATATTCCAGTGATTACCTCTGATGGTTACGAGGCTGATGATATTATTGGTACACTGGCCAAAAAAGCAGAGCAAAAAGGCTATCAGGTTTATTGTATGACGCCTGATAAAGATTTTGCACAATTGGTTTCTGAAAATATTTTTATTTACAAACCTGCTCGTATGGGTAACGATATGGAAATTTTGGGTGTAAAAGAAATATTAGCGAAATGGGAGATCGAAAATGTATTACAGGTAATCGATATTTTAGGATTATGGGGCGATGCGGTAGATAATATACCGGGCATTCCAGGCATAGGAGAGAAAACGGCAAAAGCATTGATCAAGCAATATGGCTCTATGGAGAACATTATTGCAAACTCCCATGAGCTAAAAGGTAAACAGCGTGAAAACGTAGAGAATTTTGCAGAACAAGGTTTAATCTCAAAAAAACTGGCTACTATTTTATTGGATGTTCCTGTTGAATTAGACGAAGCCAGTTTGGAACTCTGCGATCCGAGCCGCGATTTATTAGAACCGCTATTTACTGAATTAGAATTCAGGACTTTAGGTCGCAGGGTATTTGGCGATGAATTTTCGGTTACTACAGCACGCTTTCAGGAAGGTACGCAGACAGATTTATTCGGAAACCAAGCAGGCGAAGCCATTCAATATACCAATACGCTTGAAGAGGAACCAGCAGAAAAGCTTCCGGCTAAAACCATAGAAAATACTGAACACGATTATCAGCTGATTGATACTGCTGAGCAACGTGCAGATCTAATTAAATTATTGCTTGCCGAAAAACGGATCTCATTTGACACGGAAACTACGGGTACCGATGCAAACATGGCCGATTTAGTTGGTTTATCTTTCTCCATAAAACCACGCACAGGTTATTAGAACTACCTTGGTTATTCACCGATCTCTATTACCAAATTGATTGGTGCAAAAGGCAAAAACCAAGGCACCATGCGTGATGTGCCTGTAATAGATGTGGTAGATTACGCGGCCGAAGATGCTGATGTGACATTACAATTAGCGCACATATTTGAACCAAAATTAAAACAACTAAATGCAGCCAAGCTAGCCGAAGAAATTGAGAATCCGTTGGTTTATGTTTTGGCAGATATAGAAAAAGAAGGTGTTCGTATTGATATCGAAACCTTAAAAGCTTATTCTAAAGAACTCGAAACTGAGATCATCAAGTTCGAACAGAATGTTTACGATAAAGCAGGAATTAAATTTAATCTTGCCTCGCCAAAGCAATTGGGAGAAGTTTTATTTGATAAACTTCAGTTAGATCCGAAAGCAAAAAAAACAAAAACCGGTCAGTACCAAACAGGAGAAGACGTTTTAATGGCCTTAGCAAGCAAAAGTGATATTGTACAGGATATTTTAGACTTCCGCCAGTTACAAAAACTCAAATCAACCTATGTTGATGCATTGCCTTTAATGGTTAACCCTAAAACAGGTAGAGTGCATACATCCTACAATCAGGCCGTTGCAGCAACGGGAAGATTAAGCTCCAATAACCCAAATTTACAGAATATTCCGATCCGTACCGAGCGTGGCAGGGAGGTGCGCAAAGCCTTTATTGCAAGGGATGAAAACCACATTTTGTTATCGGCCGATTATTCGCAGATAGAATTGCGCATTATTGCCGAAATCAGTAAGGAAGAGAATATGCTCGATGCTTTTAACAAAGGGATCGATATCCACACGGCAACAGCAGCTAAGGTGTATGGCGTAAGCATCGAAGAAGTAGATGGAACACAGCGCAGAAATGCCAAAGCCGTTAACTTCGGAATTATTTATGGTCAGTCTGCTTTTGGTTTATCGCAAAATTTAGGTATTCCACGTAAGGAAGCTGCCGAAATTATAGAACAATATTTTGCACAATACCCAGGGATTAAACGTTACATGAGCGATACCATGAACTTCGCACGCGAGAACGGATTTGTAGAAACCATAATGGGCAGAAGACGTTATTTAAGAGATATTAACTCTGCCAACCAAACCGTAAGGGGTTTTGCAGAACGAAATGCCATTAATGCACCCATTCAAGGTTCTGCAGCCGATATGATCAAGATTGCGATGATCAATATCCATAAAGAAATGAAAGCGCAGGGTATGCAGTCAACCATGACCATGCAGGTGCATGATGAGTTGGTGTTTGATGTGGTGAGATCGGAAAAGGAAGCGATGAAGGCAATTATTCAAGATAAAATGGCCAATGCCATTAAACTCACGGTACCCATTGTAGTAGAAATTGGTGAAGGAGATAATTGGCTGGCTGCACATTAAAATATGAAAGCAATCTTCTTATTTATGGTAAGTTACTTTATAGCACTCGGATGTAT
>NZ_JBFTRT010000718.1:0-2202 GCF_056399685.1 Pedobacter sp. 01N416 | reverse complement strand
GGTTATCAACATTTCTAAAATCACACTTATAAACAATTCATAATATTTTGTTAATCAAACCATTACCTATTTTCTGCTTAAAAGTTTAAAAAAARCAAAAAACTTAATTTTAATCGCAACAAAAAACTTCGCTATTATGTTATTTTTGTATCATGCAGATTAGGCAACCCATTAGAAATATACAAGACTTTTTATTGAGTACGTATTTTGCCGACGGTCTCCGCATCACCATTGRTGTATTGCTCCCCTCTTTAATTCTTGCCCAGTTTGGCATGTTAAAGTACGGTATGACTTTATCATTAGGCGCTTTATGTGTAAGTGTGGTAGATAGTCCGGGGCCAATGGTGCACCGAAGAAATGCAATGCTGATTACTACTGCGCTCATCTTTACCTTCTCTATCATAACGGGGTTAACCAACAAGAACCATTATTTTATCGGCTTTTTATTGGCTGTATCCAGTTTTGTATTTTCGATGTTTTACATCTACGGTATTAGAGCTGCATCGGTTGGTACCGCGGTTTTACTGATTATGGTATTAAGCATTGATGATGTACGCCCATGGCAGGAAGTATTGCTACATGCAGTTATGATCCTGATAGGTAGCCTTTGGTATACTGGCTTAAGTTATTTTGTGTACCGCTTACGCCCCTTCCGTTTGGTGCAGCAATCGTTAAGCGATTCTATCCTGGAAGTTGCAGAGTTTCTACGCGAAAAAGCCAAGTTCTATCATCAAAATAACAATTACGATAAAACCTATTCAGATCTGTTGCAGCTTCAGGTTTCTGTTCATGAAAAACAGGATGCGGTAAGAGAATTGCTTTTTAGAACCCGCGAAATTGTAAGGGATTCTACTCCTGAGGGCAGATTTTTGTTATTGGTATTTGTAGATATGGTCGATCTTTTCGAGCAGGTAATGTCTACCTATTATAATTACCAGCATTTGCACGATCAGTTTGATAAAGCAGGTATATTATCAGATTATGAAATGGCCATTAAGCGGATCTCTTACGCCCTTGATGATATTGCTTTTGCCTTAAAAAGTGGTGGAATACCCGTGGTTTCAAAACGTTTATTGATTGAGATTGAAAGGTTAAAGATCAAAATCAACAACCTGGAAAAGAACAATCAAAATCAGGAATACAATACCTTAGGCATAATTGYCCTGAAAAATATTGAGGTGAACATCGAAAATATACTATCAAGGGTTAAAACTATTTTCAGCTATTTTAAAATCAGAAACAGCAAAGATATTAGACAAGCTGAGGTAGATACAGAGAAATTTATCACCAGGCAAAAATTCGATTTTAAACTGTTTACAGAGAATTTAACCTATACTTCTTCTACTTTCAGGCATTCGTTACGGGTTACTGTGGTGATGCTTTTGGGTTTTATCGTGGCGCAGATTCTCAATTTCTCACATAGCTACTGGATTCTCCTTACCATTCTGGTAATTTCGAAACCGGGATTTAGTTTAACCAAAGAACGTAATTATCAACGTTTAATCGGCACCACGATTGGGGCGTTCATTGGTATGGGTGTGATTACTTATATCCACGATCGGAATACTTTATTTGTGATCCTATTAATCTGTATGATTGGCTGTTATAGTTTCCAAAGGAAAAATTACGTAGTGAGTGTGCTCTTTATGACGCCATATATCTTAATCCTATTTGATTTTCTGGGTATGGGATCGATAGCGCTGGCCCGCGAAAGGATTTATGATACTTTTATAGGCTCTGGTATTGCGCTATTGGCCAGTTATTCTTTATTCCCGACTTGGGAGCATGAAAAACTCAAAGAGGCCATGCTCGATATTTTAAAGGCTAATAAGGCTTATTATGGACAGGTGATTAAATTGTATTTTGAGAAAAATTACAACAGAACGGAATATAAATTGGCACGGAAAGAAGTGTATGTAAGTACGGCAAATTTGGCTTCCCTGTTTCAAAGAATGTTTTCTGAACCAAAAAGCAAACAGTTGTTTATTAAAGAAGTACATCAGTTTACAGCGCTCAGCCATTTATTGTCTTCTTATGTTGCAACACTTTCGCTCTACAATAAGGAACATCAATTTATCTTCGAAAGTTTCGACTCCTTAAAGCCTATTGCCAACAATACCAATTATTTATTGGATACGTCTATTGAAAATCTGGAAAAAGGCGCCAGCACAATTGAGAATGTACCGTTAATCAGGCTAAATG
>NZ_JBFTRT010000717.1:0-2206 GCF_056399685.1 Pedobacter sp. 01N416 | reverse complement strand
CCTTATGATAGCATGGCAATTACCCGATACCATACTTTGCAGGATCAGATCAATAAAATTCCAGGCGTATTGTCATCCAGCTATTGCAGTGCGGCGCCATCTTCTGATTTTAATAACGAAAGTAATTTCAGGTACAATGGAACAGTAAGATCAACTTTTCAGGCCAACACCAAAACAGGAGATGAAAACTATTTTAAAACATTTGGTTTAGAAATTATTGCTGGTAAAGGCTTATCTAAGAGTGATACACTCAAAGATATTGTAGTAAACGAAACCATGTTAAAAAAACTCAATGTAGTTAACTATAACGATGCGATTGGGAAAACCATCAGGATCAATGATAAAACAGGTAACATCATTGGTGTAGTTAAAGATTTTAACAATATGAGTTTGCACGAGCCTATTTCTCCGATTGTGATTAACAGCGACAAAGAATCGTACAACACTATAGCTGTAAAGCTTGATAGTAAAAGTATTTTGCCTGCTATGCGGGCTATAGAAAAAACATGGAACACAGTACTGCCCGAATATGTTTATGGATCTACTTTTATGGATGATAAAATCAGTGAATATTATCAAACCGAAAAAATAATGGGAGCCCTTTTTAAGGTGTTTGCCGGGGTGATCATTTTTATTTCCTTTATCGGTTTATTTGGACTGATCTCTTTCGTGGCTACACAGAGAACCCGCGAAGTTGCCATTAGAAAGGTTTTGGGTGCTTCTACATTAGAATTGGTTAAAATGTTAAATGGTTCATTTCTGTTAATGGTTTTTCTTGCCAATTTGGTAGCCTGGCCGCTTGCTTATTTATTCGTTGCCAAATGGCTGGCCACTTTTACCTATCGCATTGATTTGAATATCTGGCCTTTTGTATTTGCCATGATTATTTCTATGGTCATTACGTTGATTACCGTAAGCATCCGCTCGTATAAAGCAGCGGTTGCCAATACCATTGATGCACTTAAATATGAATAAAGGTAGGAAGGCAAAAGGTTTTATGGCGGAAGGTTAAAGTACCTAATCCATCAACCTTCCACCTTCTAACCCTCAACCTTGAAAAAATATGATACAACTTAATAACATCGAAAAATATTACGCAAACAAAGGCATTAAAAACTACGTGTTACGTTTGGTTACCACAACAATTAAACAAGGAGAATTTGTTTCCATTATGGGCCCATCAGGTGCAGGGAAATCTACTTTGCTCAATATTATTGGCATGCTTGAAGAACCCACTTATGGTTCGTATGAGTTTCTGGGCGAGAATGTAACTTCGTTGAATGAACGTAAACGCATTGAACTTTACCGAAATCACATCGGTTTTGTTTTTCAGGCCTACCACTTAATTGATGAAATGACCGTTTATGAAAATATTGAAGCCCCATTGCTGTACAAAAAAGTTGGTAGCTCTGAGCGGGCAAGTAGAATTGCCGACCTGTTAGACCGTTTTAATATTGTGGCAAAAAAAGATTTATTCCCAAATCAACTTTCAGGCGGGCAGCAACAATTGGTTGGTATAGCAAGGGCATTGGCCGCTCAACCATCTATAATTCTGGCCGATGAGCCAACGGGTAACTTACAATCGGCACAGGCAGAAGAAATTATGACATTGTTTAAAAAACTAAATCAGGAAGATGGGATTACCATTATCCAGGTTACACATTCCGAAAAAAATGCGCAATACGGAAATAGGATTTTGCACATTGCCGATGGTGTAGTAAAAGAAGATGTGACGGTAGGTTAAACCGAATTTTATTAAGCTAAGCTTTTGTTTAAAGAGATAAACACAGCCTTTAATATTTCAGCTGTGTTTATTTAAATAACTCATTTTAGCCGATAAAAGGCTCATTGTTTGTATGCCGTATTACTAATCTTTGTGAAAAACTTCTTCCATATTGCTCCAGGTTTCGCCTTTAGCAGCAGCATCGGGCAGTGGAATCTGAGTCGGTGCAGTTTCTTTCCACCAACGTTGGGTAGTGGTATCAGCAGCCATCTTTTTCATATCAGCAGCAAAATCGTTTCCGGTATACTCGAAATAGCTAAAAAGATACTGTTTGCCCTCAATTTCTTTTAAATAAATGGAATAATTATGGATGTTGCATGCTGTTATTTTTTTTAATACCCCTGGCCATACGGCAGCATGTAACTTTTTGTAATAAGCCACCTTTTCGGGTTTCAAACCTGTAATACTGCCATAACGTAACAC
>NZ_JBFTRT010000716.1:0-3524 GCF_056399685.1 Pedobacter sp. 01N416 | reverse complement strand
GAGCAATATCAGATTCTATCGAAAAACATCTAAAAGATGAAAAGGCGATCATCCTTTTAGGCCCAAGGCAGGTTGGAAAAAGTACGCTCTTGCAACAGCTTTCTTCTAAATTTGCTAAACCTGTTATGTGGTGGAATGGTGATGACGCAGACATTAGAACAATACTTTCCAATACCACTTCAACCTCCTTACGTGCACTTCTTGGAAAAGCCAAAACGTTGGTAATTGATGAAGCGCAAAGAGTTGACAACATTGGTTTATCTATTAAATTAATCATTGATCAACTTAAAGATGTAAAAGTAATTGCTACTGGTTCTTCAGCCTTTGAGTTAGCCAATCATATTAACGAACCACTTACTGGTAGAAAATGGGAATATAACCTATTTCCTTTTTCGTTCGGAGAAATGGTGGAGGAAAACGGTCTACTTGCAGAGAAAAGATTATTGAACCATCGCTTGGTTTATGGCTACTATCCAGAAATCGTGAACAATCCAGGTGGAGAAGAAATACGCTTAAAACAATTATCGGACAGTTACCTATATAAAGATATCCTAACCTGGGAGAAAATACAAAAGCCAGATAAGATGGAGAAATTAATCCAGGCTTTGGCTTTTCAGGTAGGCAATGAGGTATCATATAACGAACTAGGGCAATTAGCAGGTCTGGATAATCAAACAACAGAGAAGTATATCGATCTGCTTGAAAAGGCATTTATTGTATTCAGATTGGGATCTTTAAGTAGGAACTTAAGAAATGAGCTAAAGAAAAGCCGAAAGATCTACTTTTACGACAATGGTATCAGAAATGCTGTAATTAATCAATTTAGTCCAGCTGTATTAAGACAGGACATTGGTGCCCTTTGGGAAAATTTCGTAATTAGTGAAAGGGTTAAACTTCTTGCTTATAAACAGATTAATTGCAACCAATACTTTTGGCGTACGCATGCACAACAGGAAATAGATTATATTGAAGAAAGAAACGGGTTAATGAATGCCTACGAAATTAAATGGAACGCTAAATCCAATGCAAGATTTCCAAAGACGTTTTTAGATGCCTATGAGAATGTGGAGACTAAAATAATTACACCCGAAAACGTGAGTGAATTTTTGTTATAAATAAAATTCCCCATCCACATAATACCATTTCCCATCTTCTAATCTGAAATTAGATTTTTCATGCAATATTTCTGTTTGGAACTTTTTATTCAGATAATAGGCCTTAAACTCGACGATATCAAAATCAGAAAAAATAATTTCGAGTTTTAGCCATTTGGTGTTTTTCGCACTGCTTAAATAAGCACTTTCCGAATGCCCTATTAACGGCTGTGGGCGAACAGATGCGCATGTACATGCCAGTCAGTTTTTTTTCCATGCAGATATTGAAAAAGAGATTGATTTCGATCTGCTTTACATCCTGAATAAAGCTTTACCTTATAATATCGCCGTATACGACATTATTAAAATGGAGGGGAAACCTCATGCCCGGTTTGATGCTGTACAACGGAAATATGATTATTTTATCCATACCTATAAAGATCCTTTTTTAAGCACCCAAAGTTCCTTTTATCAATTAAATAATCTAGATTTTGATAAAATGAAAGCCGTTGTAAAATTATTACCCCAATACAAAGATTATAGGGCTTTTTGTACGCATCCTGATAAATACGAGCATACCATCTGCAATGTAATGGAAGCCGATTTATTTGTAAATCCAAAAGGCGACAGGCTGAGGTTTCATATTGCCAGCAACCGCTTTTTGGGCAAAATGATCCGCATTATTATGGGTAAAATGCTAATGGTTGGCAAAGGAGAACTTAGCTTTGATGAATTTGAAGGCGGACTGATTACCCTGCAATCCTCAAAACTATCATTACCCGCTCACCCAACAGGTTTATACCTTTCGAAAGTCACTTATCCATATTTAAACCTCGAACCACGCACTGAATTTATCCATAGTACACAAGGTATAGACTGGATTTCAATTTAAGTGTAGCGTTTTCATTTTGAACTCCGTTTAAGGAGTATGAAAGTTCAAATCTGTATTTTCCTCTTTGCACTGATCCTATCATTAGGCTGTAAAAAATCTACAACCGTGGATGTTTTATTGGATGGCAACTATACAGGTGTGTTGGTAATTACCAATAGTGTTAGGTCTGTGCCGATAACCCGACCAATTTCTATCTCGTTACAGGATGGAAAATTCAACATTACTCCTAGTGCTGATGCTAACCTAAAACCATCGGGAGGTAAGGGAACCTATAACTTTAAGAACGGGATCGGATATTTTACAGATGAGGGCGTTTGGACAGCAGATTTTGATTGGAATATGATTTTAAATGGCGAATACGATATTAGAAGCAGCGGAGTAGATTTAACCCTTAGAAAAAGGTTTAAGCTTCAAACAGATTTTTCTCCGGCTACCTCTTACGCTACAGTAGATTATGAATATATTTTAAAAAGAAGTAGTTAATCCTCATCTAAATGAAAAATTTAATATTCTTCTTTATTGTCTTATCTAGTTTTGTTTTTGGATGTGAGAAGAAATCTGAAACAAAAACGACGAATTACGAATTTGAAATCAATACTTCAAAATCAATCGGTGCATCTACATTAGTATTAAARTCGATTAGCGATAGCCGTTGCCCAATAAATGCTGATTGCATTGGCGCTGGTGGTGCAAAAGCTTTTTTCAAATTAACATCTAATAACATTGATCAGGAAATTATCTTATGCAAAGGAGATTGTGGCACCTTAGAGGGTGTAGCAAACCTTAAAATTAACGGCATAGATTATTCACTCAAATTAATTGACATTACACCATATCCTCAGCTTCAGAAAAGTGATAACACACCAACTGTAAAAGTTGAGTTGACAAGAGCTTAAGTTTAGGTTTGCTTGGGCATCGGAAAATGATCTGTCCGGTGACCCAAGTTTTTTCCTTATTTAAATCGGATTGCTTTAAGCGGAGAAACTTTACTGATCAATAGCGAAGGGATAATCAAGACCGTTAAACATACCACTACCGTAACGATATTAAGCAGCAGCACATCAATAAAATGAAATTCTATTGGTGCATAAGCTAAAAAGTAGGAGGCCTGGTTAAGCTTGAAAATGTGAGTGGCCTGCTGTAAAAAACCAAGTCCTAAGCCCAGAATATTCCCCAGTAATAAGCCAATACCAATTAAATAAGCCGCATTGTAAAGGAAAATTTTCATAATGCTCCAGTTACTGGCCCCAAAAGATTTTAGCATCCCGATCATATTTGTTTTCTCCAAAATCATAATCAACAATGCGGTAACCATGTTAATTACACCTACAATTAACATCAGGATTAAAAGCACATTGGTGTTTACATCAAGAAGACCTAACCAGGTAAATATATTAGGAAAATTTTCTTCGATAGAATACGAGCGCAAATTGCGTGGAAGCTTTTCATAAATATTATTGGCAATAGGCTTAAGTCTGTTAAAATCATTAATCCTGATTTCTATACCACCAATTTCGTTGGCGTTCCAGTTATTCAGG
>NZ_JBFTRT010000715.1:0-2217 GCF_056399685.1 Pedobacter sp. 01N416 | reverse complement strand
CAATTAATTATGTTAGTCCCGAACGTTATGGGATATGGGTAACTATTTCCTCAATTATTGCTTGGGCTAGCTTCTTTGATATTGGCTTTGGCAACGGCATGAAAAATAAATTTGCCGAATCACTTGCAAAAGATAGAAAAGATTTGGCAAAGGTTTATGTCAGTACTACTTATGCTATTTTAACGATCATAACATTACTTTTATTAATCATATTTTTTTTCATAAATATTTTTTTAGACTGGAGTAAAATACTTAATGCGCCAAGGTATTTAAGTGGGGAACTGAGTACGCTGGCAATCATTGTATTTTCTAGTTTCGCATTTCAATTCGTTTTAAAGTTAATAACAACTCTGCTCTCTGCAATTCAAAAACCAGCGTTATCTTCTTTTTTTGATATGCTTGGACAATTACTGGTTTTAGCTCTGGTGTTCTTACTAACTAAATTTGGCGATGGATCACTAATTACACTAGGTTATGCTCTTGGGGGAGGACAAATTTTTATACTTCTTGTATCGACGTGCTGGTATTTTTCGAGAGATCTCAAAGAATATTCGCCAAAATTTAAATATGTTAAGTTTAAGTATGCGAAGGATTTGATGTCAATTGGATTGAAATTTTTTGTTATTCAGATTGTAGTTATAATTATTTATGAAACAAATAATATTATAATTATACAGTTATTTGGTCCAAATGAAGTGACAATCTATAATATATCTTATAAATATCTAGCGGTAGTACCAATGGTTTTTACCATTTTAATTGCACCATTTTGGATCGCCTTTACAGATGCATATGCCAAGCAAGACATACAATGGATGAAAGGTGTTTTAAACAAATTAAGAAAAGCTTGGGTTTTGCTACTTTTACTTTCAATATGTTTGGTAATTATTTCACCTTATGTTTACCAGATTTGGATTAAGGATTCTGTTACCATTCCTTTAGTGCTGACATCAGGAATGGCTTTTTTTACGATCGTGAATACTTGGGGAAGCTTGCACTCCCAATTGTTAAATGGAATTGGAAAGTTAAAGATCCAATTAATCAGCGCTATAATAATAGCGCTTTTGAACATTCCATTATCACTTTACGTTGGTCGGCATTTTGGGCTAGCAGGGTTAATTTGGGGCCAATCTTTGTTACCTTTGGTAAGTACAGCTTGGTGGGCTCCTATGCAGGTGAATAAAATATTGAAAGGTAAAGCGGAAGGAATTTGGAATGAGTAAGAAACTTAATATTCTACTTTTGTCGGGGACCCCGCCATATTCTCATTCAGGGATTCTTGCTCTTGATATCATCAATTCATTAAATCAAAAAGGCCACTATGCCGAATTGATTACCAAATTCTATGACCCTAAGTTTGAACCTGGAGTAAAATCTGTTTATAATCAATTCGAATCAAAGCTGGTTAAGCTTAAAAATAAAATATTTGCACTTTTTGGCAAGAAGATTAAATCAAACTTTGATTATTATATTTTTGATCTGAGCTATTCTAAGAAGAAAATTTCTACAAAAAATGTTTTGTCAAAAATTTCTAAAAAACCAGATTTAATCATTTATCTGTTCCCTCATTTTTTTCTCAACGAAGAGAATATCTACGAGCTATATAATAAGACAAGAGCGCCTGTTATTTTATTCCCCGTAGATATGGATCCTCTTACGGGAGGCTGCCACTATTTTTGGGATTGTGAGGGGTTCACGAAGCTGTGCGGGAATTGCCCTGGATTATATTCGAATGATCCCCATGATGCTACATTTAAAAATATGAATTACAAGAAAGAATTTATTGATAAAACAGAGATTTATCCCATTGGTGGGAAATATATGTTGAGTGTAATCAATAAAAGCTTCTTGTACAAGGGAAAAAATAAATTTAACATTGATTTGGTGATCAATGAAAATCTTTTCTACCCAGGGGATGTCGAAAAATCAAGGAGTAAATTTCTGTTGCCACTTGATAAAAAGATAATTTTTTTTGGAGCGCTATCCTTAACTGAAAGGAGAAAAGGAATGCTTTTTCTCATTGAAGCGCTGCAACTACTGAAGAATTCATCTGATGAAACTTTGAATGATAGGATTGTAATAGTTATGGCCGGAGCCATAAAAGATAACATACAGGAAATGATTCCTTATCCTATTTTTCAATTAGGGTGGCTAAGTCAGGAGGATTTACCCATAGCATTTAGGGCAGTGGATCTATTTATTTGCCCCTCCATTGAG
>NZ_JBFTRT010000714.1:0-2221 GCF_056399685.1 Pedobacter sp. 01N416 | reverse complement strand
CCACCTAAACCTTACGGTGCACTACCATCAAAAAGGCAACTGGCCTGGCATGATATTGAAGTTTACGGCCTAATCCATTTTACGCCAACTACATTCGAAAACAAAGAATGGGGCTTTGGCGATGCTGACCCGAAAACATTTAACCCAACAGATTTCAACGCCGATCAAATTATTAAAGCAGCCAGGGCCGGTGGATTAAAAGGCATCATCTTAGTTGCAAAACATCATGATGGTTTTGCTTTATGGCCAACCAAAACGACCGATTATAACATAAGTAAAAGTCCTTTCAGAGCAGGCAAAGGAAATTTAGTTAAAGAAGTGGAGCAGGCTGTACGTAAAAACGGTTTAAAGTTTGGGGTATACTGCTCGCCATGGGACAGGAACAACGCGCTTTATGGTACCGATAAATATTTGGCCATTTATCAGGCCCAGTTAAAAGAACTTTACAGCAATTTTGGCGAACTTTTTATGAGCTGGCACGATGGTGCTAATGGTGGTGATGGCTATTATGGTGGTGCAAAAGAAAAACG
Source organism: Pedobacter sp. 01N416 (assembly GCF_056399685.1). Lineage (NCBI taxonomy): Bacteria > Pseudomonadati > Bacteroidota > Sphingobacteriia > Sphingobacteriales > Sphingobacteriaceae > Pedobacter > Pedobacter sp. 01N416. Next base: position 1,691 of record NZ_JBFTRT010000714.1, on the reverse strand, counting down.
CTCGATAGATAACACTACCTATTACGATTGGAAAAATACCTGGGCCATTACCCGTAAAATGCAGCCCATGGCCAATATTTTTAGCGATATAGGTTTGGATATCCGCTGGGTAGGTAATGAAGATGGTCATGCAGCGCCAACCTCTTGGGCTACTTTTACACCGATGGCTCCTGATGGGAAAAATGAAGCCGTTCCCGGTCAGGCAAATTATCCGCAAAGTCCTGAAGGAATACGAAACGGTAAATTCTGGATGCCAGCAGAATGTGATGTTCCTTTAAGAAAAGGATGGTTTTACCATGCCAACGAAAAACCTAAAACCCCAGAAAAACTGTTCGATCTATATTTAAAAAGTGTTGGCCGTGGCGCAGGTTTAGATCTTGGTTTAGCACCCGATACCCGTGGACAACTTCACGAGGATGATGTTGCTGCACTGAAAACTTTTGGCGACATGGTTAAACATACTTTCGAGAATAACCTGGCCAAAAATGCCCAAATTAGAGCGAGCAACAGTAGAGGCAAAAAGTATGATGTTACTTCCCTGCTTGATGGTAAAAGGGAAAGTTACTGGGCAACACAGGATGATATTCATCAGGCAAGTTTAGAAGTAGATTTAAAAACTGCTAAAACCTTTGATATCATTAGCCTACAAGAGTATATTCCCTTGGGTCAGCGAATAGAGGCTTACACCATCGAGGTATTTGAAAACAATGCATGGAAAAAAGTTTACGACGGCACGAGCATCGGCGCGAAACGTTTGATTAAATTGGAGAGTCCCGTTACAACTAATAAAGTAAAAATAATCATTACTAAATCTCCGGTTTGTATTACGCTAAGTGAAATTGGGATATATAAATTCACAAACTAATTTTAATTTGCCCTGCTTAAGCTATCGCTAAGTTTGAAAGTGAGTTCTGCAACATTTGATATTTCTTTGGATGTTTGTTTACTGTACTTTGATACGCTATCAGCTTGAATATCTCTTAACATCAAAGCAGCAGCAAGAGACATTTTTTTGGCAATTTCTGCTTTCTTCGAACGATCGTAAGCCTCTAAATCTTTAAGCTTAAGAGGCTTCATCTGTTTGATAATTTGCAGGTTATTCTGGCTGGGGATAATGCCATAATCGTTCACTTCTCTAAGTTTTTCCTCTTTTGATAAGGATGCTTTCAAATATAAAAGCTGATTAAAGGAAATCAGGTTATCGCTAAAACTATCCCTTAGCTTCTTGTATTGTTGCGTTTGATAATTCGGAGTAAAAAAGGCTACTCCAAACGAAAAAGCAATAAATAAAATAAACACGCCTGCATAACGCAATTGAGTATTCTGCCAGGGCTGCTTTTGTAATTTAAAGCTAAAAATATAGCAGATTATAAAACCAGCTATCATGCCTGCAATATGTGTTGCATTATCAGTTGATTTAGATAATGATCCATTTAAAATAATTATCGCAGTTACAAAAACTGTACTGATCAACAATGCCCGGCTTGCATTTTTCTCAAAATATTTATTGAGCAAAAGTGCTATAAGTGCACCCATTACTCCCATAACCGCACCAGAAGCGCCAAAAATATAACCCACTTCGTGAAAAAGTAAGCTGATAAATCCGCCACAAATGCCACTTAACAAATAAATAGTTAAGAATTTTTTCCATCCTAATTTATTTTCAACCATTAATCCTAAATAGATTAATG
>NZ_JBFTRT010000713.1:0-2231 GCF_056399685.1 Pedobacter sp. 01N416 | reverse complement strand
GAATTATAACATGAGACTGATATGCTATTTATGGCTCCGATGGAGAATGTTATTTTTTCCAGGGTTATTGTTTTTCTTTCTTTTCACTCCTTCAGATGTATATGCACAGGAGAACAGACTTGAAAAGCTTGCAGTACCGGTTAAAATTTCAGGGAAGATTATCGTTGCTGATGCAACAGAAAACGGTGTTTACATCCGGTCGAAAACAGGGGGGACGAGTACGAGCGATTCGGTCGGTAATTTTTCCCGTGTGGTGAAATATCTTCCGGATACATTAAAGTTTTCAAAAGTAGGATTGTTTCCTATTGTTCGGATTCTCAGGAAAATGGAAGATTTAAAGGATCCTTTGATAATCCGTATGGTTGCAGAAGTTAAAGTACTGGAAGAAGTGCAGGTAAATACAGGCTATCAGCGTGTAAAACCAAATGAGATCAATGGAGCGGTGTCTGTCATTGATGAAAGAATGCTGGGCGCGCGGACTGGAACAAATGTTCTTGACCGTATTCTAGGGCAGACTTCAGCGGTACTGTTGAATACCGGGAAAACAAATAGTAATCCACAGAATAAAACGGGGATTTCCATACGCGGGCTGGGTACGATTAATGGGCCTCTTGATCCCTTGATTGTGCTGGATGGATTTATTTATGAAGGGGATATTAACAATATTAATCCATTCGATATCGAAAGTGTATCGGTGTTGAAGGATGCCTCAGCTTCGTCAATTTGGGGGGCGCGAGCAGGAAACGGGGTAATAGTGATCACCTCGAAGAAAGCAAAACTGAACCAGTCCCTAAATGTATCGTTTAATGCAAATGCGACGATTAAATCGCTACCTGATTTAAATTCCCTTTCAGAAATGGCTGTTGCAGAAAATATTGAAGCAGAAAGATTCCTTTTTGACAACGGGTTTTTCAATAACAGGATAAACAATGGTTATGCTGCCCTTTCACCTGCTGTGGAGCTCTTTTTGGCAAGACGCAATGGTAAACTTTCCGATGCAGAGGTCAATAGTAAACTGGATGCTTTCCGCTCAGGGAATCTTAAACAAGATTGGTTGAATGAATTTTATACGCATGCGCTTACCCAGCAGTATGGGCTGAATATAAGATCTGGTACAGCAAAGCATGCTTACTCAATAAGCGGAGGGCTGGATAACGCTTACGACCAGAATTATGCGGTTTCAAAAAGATATAATTTAAGGTTTTCCAACGATATCGTAATCACACCGAAACTATCGTTGTCAACGTCTTTAAACTTAACTTTTGCATCCACAAAATCAGGTAGGCCTTCCTATGGATCTGTTACTTACGCGGGTAGGCAGCCTTATCAGTTTTTACGGGATGCATCTGGAAATCCAATAAAATGGGCACAGATCTACAGACCAGCTTTCGTTGATACTTTGGGAAACGGAAAGCTGCTTGATTGGAACAATTATCCCACAGAAGACTACAAGCATGCTATTGCTACGACTTCAAGGCAGGAAATACTGGGGTCAGCTGCGCTGAAATACCGCTTTACGGACTATCTTGATTTAGAAGCAGGATACCAGAGGCAAAAGCAAAATGGGACAAATGTCCAGCATTTTGATATGGAGAGTTATTTTACCCGGAATGTCATTAATTCCTTCAGTCAGCTGAACCGTTCCACCGGTGTTGTTAAGTACATTGTTCCTTTGGGCGGAATACTCAATACAGGTACCAGTGAGGTGAATTCCGCTACTGGAAGATTGCAGTTGAACTTTAACAAAAACATCGGGGTTTCTTCCATAACGGCTATTATGGGTGCCGAGGCCAGGGAGGGACAGACGATTGGTAATGGGAATTCGGTGTATGGTTATAAGGAAGATCCATTGGTTTATCAGCCTGTGGATCTGGTGGGGCTTTACCCACATTTCATTACTGGAACAAATCAGCAGGTCCCAAATTCGCTCAGCCTTACCAGTAATCAATACCGTTTTTTGAGTTTTTACGCTAATGCATCTTACAGTTATAAGGGTAAGTACCGGATTTCCGGAAGTCTGAGAAGGGACGRCTCGAATGTTTTTGGCGCAGAAACGAATGATAAATGGAAACCTTTATGGTCAGTAGGTCTTGGATGGTCACTTTCACAGGAGGCTTTTTACAATATCTCCTGGCTACCGGTTTTAAGGCTTTCGGCTACCTATGGAAAAAGCGGCAATGTTGATCTTTCAAAAACAGCACAGGCGGTTGCTGTCGCGAGCACAAATACAT
>NZ_JBFTRT010000712.1:0-2233 GCF_056399685.1 Pedobacter sp. 01N416 | reverse complement strand
GCATAAAGCCAACAATGACATATTCGGGGCGGAGAAAATAGCGGTGATCGCCGTCAATAGTCCCCCTATCGGAGCCATTGAAATCTAGGAAATAATATCGCTCTGAACCCTCCCCACCAAAACTAAGGACCACTTTGTTGAATTTTAAGTAGTATTTCTCTAAACTGGCGAAATTCTTTTTAATGAAATAAAATTGCTGGTATTGGTGTTCCCTTTCCTGGAAATGCATGCCGTCTTTTAATTGCAGATCCAGTTTACCAAAAATATCCTCTACATCAGGATCCTGGTAAAATGTTAAGGGGCCTATTGCTGATAATTGATCTTCATTTCCCATAGTGTGCTCTGGTGTTGTGGATGTTTTATTTTTGTAGTCGATATGTTTAATACTAGCTTAAGATCACGTTCTGCACGCCTGATCAGGGTGTAGGCTACGTTTATAGCCAGTTCAAGTGCCCCTGATTCTATTTCTAAGATTTTGAAAAATAGGATGAAAACAAAACCTCTTCGGTAGAGGCCGCTTGGATAATCTCATCCATCCATGCATCAATCTTATTATACATGACTAGCTGGTTCTTTGCAACCCTTAGACCTTTTTCTTTTTCCTCTAGGTTTTCATCTGGTTTAATCCTAGGTTTTGGTTTGGTCGGAAATATATCCTCGCGCCGTTCGAATATACTGAAGTTGGAAGTTTGCTGATGAAAAAGAAGTGTGGGTATACCTTTGGGTAACAAAACATCCTTCTGCGCGCTTAAGGTAGATTTATTCAATAAAATTTTAAGGAACTTTTCAACTTTTATGTTAAAAGATGGTTTGTTAAGCATTCCAAAAAACTGCCTTAGTTTAGGCTGTATTCTGTCCAAACGTTTATCGATGATGTTTAAAGTATACTTCACATCAGGAAAAAATCCTCTCACCTCGGCGATGTTGTCCGCAATCTGTTGTTCACTTACCCATTGAAGTTGCCCTTCGAGTACCAGATTTATGGTCTTCATTTCCCTGAACGCTGATCTTAGTTCTTCATTTTGCGTCCGCAGGCGATCGAGTTTTTGATCGATGGCTTTTAAAATATCCAAAATCGATAAGTCAGACAGTTGGGTAGTGGCCCTAATTTCCTGTACTGAGTTATCGATTTGGCGCTCTAACCTATCCACCTGGCTTTTCATAACAGGCTTAAATACGCTAAAAAAAGTATCAATCCAGCTTTGAATATCATATTGATCAGCGCAAGCCTCTAACTTGTTGCGGAGGTCGTTGCAGATGGTTTCAATTTGAGTAGGATTGAAGTTTGCCAAAAGAGTCTCTTCTACCTGTCGGCAAAATGATTCGGCATAATCTTTTAAGCTATAAATCTGTTCTTCCGTATCATACCTTAGAAAGTAAACTTGAAGATCGCTAACGATTGTATTAAAATGTATTTGTGGCGACCGTTCATATTCGTCCGCATTCATTAGTAACTTTGAGCCTTCTAAGGCCGTATAGATGTCCGGTTCTTTGAACCGGCCGTTTGGAAACGCACCAGACTTGATCTTTTGATAAAGGTTCAAAATCGCCAGCCCCGCTTGTGGCGGTGGAAAAAGGAGGTTATAAGTTCCCTCCTTCCCTATTTCGTGAAGCAGACTGAATTGTTGGTTAACATTATTTGAGAGCATCGCGATTAATCCTTTATCTGATCATTCCAAAAATATTTCTCTCAAGATATTGTTTTTCTCCATAATATAAAGCTAATGTTACCATGATTTTTTATTCTCTGTTAATCTGCGTGTAACGAATGTTAAACTGAAGCTTATAGATATGTGGACTGTGACATTTCAGGTAAAGACGCAGCAACTTCACCCAAGATTCTTATAATAAGAACTTTATGTTAAATATTTTAGTAAAAAAACATGAAGATTATCGATCTATGGCTTTGATACATTATTAAATCTGATAATCGATATATATGTATTCGCTCTCCATTCGCAAGAACTAATTCACATTAGACACCAAACCGGCATATTCTTGTCTGCATACAATCATCTTAATGGCCCCTGCTCTCGCTCAAGCTTATCAAAAAAACTGACTTAACCGAAGTAAAAGCATAATCCCGCGCCTCGGAGAGGGTTGAAAGCATAAAAGAATGGATGCTTTTCATAAATTCCGGAATATATGGATCAATACCAAAAGTTGTGGAGGACGGTAAAAACAAATAGCTTTGCATTTTACTATTTCACTTTATATGACTTCCCCTGCAGCC
>NZ_JBFTRT010000711.1:0-2241 GCF_056399685.1 Pedobacter sp. 01N416 | reverse complement strand
CATTAATATTGTTTGAGGTATATACCCGATCATTATCATCGATTACGATACAGGCCACTTGTTTAATCTGGTTAATCAGCTCGAGCCCTACTTTTACGCCCATTACCACAACTGGGGTAGCCAGGGCATCTGCTAGCTCAGCACTGGGACAAATAATACTCACGCTCTTCACCCCACTTACCGGAAGCCCCGTTTTGGGGTCAATTGTATGCGAGTAGCGCTTCCCACCTATAGTAACATATTTTTCATAACTGCCAGAAGTGGCAATCGCCATGTTACTGATTTTCAGCGAAGAAAATGGCCTATTGGTCTGTTCCGGATCGGCGATACCTACTGTCCACGAATGGCCATTAAGCTGTGTACCCCAGGTAACCAGATCACCTGCAGCATTTACAATTCCACTGTTTATCCCCATTTGCTGTAGGATGAGTTTAGCTTTATCGGCTGCATAGCCTTTGCCAATTCCACCAAAGCCAATTCGCATACCTTTATTTCTGAGCAGCACAGTTGCATTCTTTTTGTCAAGAATGACGTTTCGGTAATCTATTAACCCAACAGATGCCAATGCCGTCTGTTCATCAGGCAAACTGCTCATGTTTTGATCGAAATTCCAAAGCCGTTTATCTATCGACCCATAGGTAATATCGAAAGCACCGTCGGTAATTTCCGATATCCTGATCGACCGTTCAATAAGCGCTATCACTTCATTGTCGACTTTTACAGGCTGTAAACCTGCATTTTCATTGATCAAACTGGTCTGGCTAAGATCGCTGAAAGTTGTTAAAAGATATTCTATTCGCCTCACCTCTGCTACTGCGGCATCTATCGCCCGATTACCTGCCTGCTCGTTTTCAGCGATCACAGTAAACTCAAAACGGTTTCCCATGAGCTTGAGTATCCGGTTTACAGAAACTGACTTAGCCATCCTGAATTATTTTTTTAGTTTATAGATTTCAGAAACGAAAGCCTGTGCGCTCTCGTCCGGGAATCCATCCCAGCTTTTGAGTACTTTCCCATTTTCATCTACCAGAACCGTGAAAGGAAACTTGCCGTCCCTGTTATATATTTCTGCTAATGATTCGTTGAGTTTGATCTGTTCTTTTGGAAGCTGGTTTTTCTTCTGTCGTGGAAAATCGGCCCTAACCAATAAAAGATTGGCAGCGGCGTATTGTTCAAAGCTTTCGGATTCTAAAATCTCTTTGCGCAGGCGGATACATGGGCCGCACCAATCAGAGCCAGAAAAATTGATCAGGATCTGTTTGTGCGTAGCTTTAGCTTGTTTCTGCGCTTCTGAAAAATTCCCTATCCACAATGTTGGAACGGCAAACAGCCCAAAAAGGGCAACAAAAAGTAATTTCATAACTAAGAATAAATTTTTAAGGTAGTCCCCGTAAGTTGGGTATTATAAACAGTTAATGAGCGGGAGGCGGGTCCATTGGTCACAGCTCCATTTTCGGAAAAGGTTGCTCCATGGTTGGGGCAATAAAAGCGGCTGTTTGATGATTGATAAGTCAAAGTATAGCTTTCGTGCGTACATGAACGCTGAACAGCAATATATGTCCCAGTTTTGGTCTTTGCGACGATGACGCCGTTTGACACCAAAGATCCACCATTGCTTAGCAGTGCTGCATTAGCGGCCAGGCTTAAATCCAATGTAAAATTCACCCCTGTAGGGCCTGTAGTATCTGAAGAGCTGCTGCCTTCAGTTTTCTTACAACCGATACAGTTAATCAGGGCAAAGGCCGCAGTACTCATCCCAATGCTATTAAGAAAATCTTTTCTATCCATGTCCTTTTATAGTGAATATGCAATATCTTAAAATACTTAGCCAATGTCTCGACAGATAACTGTTTGATAGCGAAGAGCAAAGGCAAAAAAATATTTGTAAAATTCTATCTATAAAAAGTTATTAGCTTTCCTAATCCTTATAAATCTTATACTCATGTAGAGCATCTGAGTGAAGACCTCAATCCTTTGTAACAAAACTATGGACGAAATCTGAAGACATTCTGAAGTTTAACCGAAGATTATGTTAATTTTTGTTAATAAAAACAGTTAGTTAGAATCACATTACGATAGTAGGATTTAAGCAAACTGAATTACCCTGCCCGTTCCATTTTTAAAAAGAAAGCCACAACCAGTTGATCTTTAGCCCGGATGAGCCTGCCTATTTTTTTTGAAGGAATCAGATGAAAATCAGAAAAATTAATGGCTTGTTGTCCTATCAGCTCGATAGTGCCC
>NZ_JBFTRT010000710.1:0-2273 GCF_056399685.1 Pedobacter sp. 01N416 | reverse complement strand
CGCTATACAAGCGCAGGAGAAAAAAGCTAAAGCCCCTTATGATGAAGCCTTGGCTAAAAAGCTTGGTGCCGACAACTATGGCATGAAAATGTATGTGCTGGTTATTCTTAAATCAGGTACGAATACCACAGAAACCAAAGCCAAAACAGATAGTTTATTTGCCGGACATATGGCAAACATGGGTAAAATGGTCGATATGCAAAAACTCGTAGTTGCTGGTCCGATGGGTAAAAACGATAAAAATTACCGCGGCATTTTCGTTTTAAATACAAAATCGATCGAAGAGGCAAAACAACTACTGGAAAGTGATCCGGCCATAAAAGCTAAATTACTGGAACCAGAATTATACAATTGGTATGGCTCTGCAGCGCTAGCTGAATATTTGCCGTTTCACGATAAGATCCAAAAGAGTAGTTTTTAGGGTTGTTTGCCACGGAAGCACTGAAGGCACGGAGAAGTTAACATAGTGAGGTCAGATCGTAACATCTGACCTTTTATCTTATTGAATCATTCACTATTCAACTGTGGTCTTCTCTTCAAGGTTGATGGCTCACCAACCTCAATCCCTATCTCAACTATGTATCCTCAGCCTATGCCCTTATAGTGAGGTCAGATGTTACCATCTGACCTTTTAGCAAATCTAACTCCTGTAAAATACTCAATTTAGTGTCAGATGGCAACATCTGACACCACCTAAAGCAGGTTAACTTACCCAAACTGCAACATTTCCATTAACATCCTTCAACCCTACCCCATATTTCATAAATTAGCTTATCAAATAATCAACCCTAACTAATTATGAATAAAAAACTACTATTTTCTGCGCTATTGCTATGCACTTCAACCTGCATATTTGCGCAAGACAAAAAAATAATCGACAATATTGTTAAAGAAGTGAACGACAACTCTCAATTGGAGAAACTCGCTCACGAACTTTTAGATGTTGTAGGGCCACGTTTAGTTGGTTCACCACAAATGAAACAGGCCAATGATTGGGCCGTAAAAAAATATAGCGATTGGGGGATCTCTGCAAAAAATGAAAAATGGGGCGAATGGGCCGGCYGGGAAAGAGGCATTACGCACATCGATTTAATAAGTCCGCGGGTTAGGACCTTAGAAGGTACGCAATTGGCTTGGAGTCCTTCTACAAACGGTAAAGCCATTAATGCAGAAGCGATTATCCTTCCGGCAATTACAGACTCGGTATCTTTTCAAAAATGGTTACCAAATGTAAAAGGTAAAATCGTATTGATTTCGATGAATCAACTATCCGGCCGACCAGAAAAAAACTGGGAAGAGTTTGCCACCAAAGATTTGTTCGAGAAATTTAAAAAAGAAAAAGCCGATGCCGCTAAAGCGTGGACAGCCAGTATAGCCAAAACGGGTTTAACAGCAAAAACACTTCCTGTAGCCATAGAAAATGCAGGTGCAGTAGCAGTAGTGATCAATAACTGGTCGCAGGGTTTTGGCGTAGATAAAATTTTCGGTGCAAATACTAAAAAGGTTCCAACTTTAGATTTATCTGTTGAAGATTACGGCTTGGTTTACCGCTTGGCTTTAAATGGCGATAAACCTAAGTTAAGAATCGAAGCAGATGCTAAGAAATTGGGCATAGTACCAACCTTTAATACCATAGCCGAAATTAAAGGCACACAGAAACCAAACGAATACGTGATGCTTTCGGCACATTTCGATTCGTGGGATGGCGCAAGCGGCGCTACAGATAATGGTTCTGGTACCATTTTAATGATGGAGGCCATGCGCATTCTAAAAAAAATCTATCCCAACCCTAAACGTACCATTTTGGTTGGCCATTGGGGAAGCGAAGAGCAGGGCTTAAATGGTTCAAGGGCTTTTGTAGAAGATCATCCGGAAATTGTAAACAATCTTCAGGCATTGTTTAACCAAGATAACGGTACAGGCCGGGTGGTGAATATTGGCGGACAAGGCTTTGCTAAATCGAAAGATTATATTACCCGCTGGTTGGCTGCAGTACCAGATACCATTAAAAACCAGATCAAAACAAATTTCCCAGGATCGCCTGGTGCAGGAGGTTCTGATTTTGCTTCTTTTGTCGCTGCCGGAGCATTAGGCTATTCGCTAAGTTCTACCAGCTGGGATTATGGCACATACACCTGGCACACCAACCGCGACAGTTACGATAAATTGGTTTTCGATGAAATCAGAAGCAATGTAATTTTAGCTGCCATTATGGTTTATATGGCCTGCGAAGATCCGGAGAAAACTTCAACTGAAAAAGCGACCGATTTACC
>NZ_JBFTRT010000709.1:0-3533 GCF_056399685.1 Pedobacter sp. 01N416 | reverse complement strand
GCTTAAATGTTAAAAATATAGTTACATTTTTTATCTTAGTTTAAGAACAATTTAAAACAAAGCCATTTACTTTGAAAACGCTCAATTACAAACTTCCTGAAAGATTAGAAAAAACACTCACAAGTGATGATTATTATGAAGACGGGGGAATGGTTATTTCTCAGCTGAATTATCAGGATAAAGATCTTAATATAATTTTTAACCTCTATCCTAGTTCTGACAGACAAGCAAAGCAGACATGGGAATTAAAAATTATAAATATAGCATTCGAAAATTTTTCAAGAGCATGGACATCTCATTTCTCATTCTATTCTGACCATTTTTTACTTTATGAATTAACAGATGCTAAAGGAGACCTTTATTATAATGGAAAAGCAAAAAACTCAGAAAAACTGTTCATAGACCTATATAAAACCCATTTAAAAAACTATTACGGCGATTTTCCTTTTGCCTATGGCATAAATGCCGCTATGGATATTTTTAAATTGTGTAAGGATGGTTCAGGGATGTTTGCTCGTGGTCCAAAACAGGTTTTAGAGAAATATCAGATATGCCTGGCCAAGCACAACATTCAATCAAATTTTGTAGGAAGCTCACCTAAACCTGAAAATAAACTAAAACTCTTAATCTTTGGTGAAAGTTATTTTATTGGGGAAGAGTTTTTATTTACAGAAGTATAAAATAATTGGTTCTATCAATATCGCTGTAAGTTTTAAGTAAGGTTTTTAGAATAGCAATATTTTTTTTGGAGCGCAATGCCATTTGCTATTTTTAATTTAGTCTTGCTCTCTACTTTATCACGATAGAAACCTGTGAAACAAGCAGGCACACAATAAAACAATAAAGAATAGTGCTAAATCGGGATGCCCGTTCCGATCAGGGCTAGAAACTTAGGCCTGTAGCACGGAAAACCGATATAGTAGCAGAAAAATGACCAAACTAAACCTGACCGAACGGTCCCGGTTTTTCATCGGGAAGGTAGAGCAGGAAGAAATTAACCGATGGAATACTGCAATTGCTTTCCAAAAAAAATAAACGACTATAACACACATTGTTTTATATTCAGGTTTATTGCGGCATTACAGATATTTTTATTGAATCGGATGACGAACTTTTCTATTCAAAAACATTGTCTAATAAAATTTTAGTTATAAATTTATTTTTAAGAACTTTCCTGGTCAGAAAATCTAAATTTGACCAGGATATTCGACATTAACGCTCACACAAATGAAAAGTAACCCTAAAATCAAACTTCAATTATCTACCTTTCTCTTTCTTTCCATCTTTATATATGCCTGTTCGCCAAAACTGTATCTGGATGAAACCAAACGTTATCAGGCAGGGACATTAACTGATGCCCAGATGGATTCGTTGTATACTTTCTTGAAACAAAACGAAAGGCTTAAGCTAAAAGATACCATTATCATCAAATACGATTTCAATAAAGACGACTGTTGGAAAGACCTTAACTATCAGAACGCAGAATTCCTGAACAATGTAAGATGGGCCTTTCAAAAAAACATTCTTGAAAAAGCCGAAGCCAGACCAAAAGTTGCCATTTACCAATATCGTGAGGATGGAAAAAGTTTCAGTCCGATTAAATCAAAAGGTTTAGAAATAGAAACCGATTCGGGTTTTCTTAGAAAATTATTATTTAAAGAGGCTACTTCCTGTGGCACCTCGGCAATTATCCTTCCCAACGGTAAATTTTTACTGGTAAAATCAGACCCGCAATTCTCTGCGCTGATATTAAACGCAAAAGACATCGAGAAAAAATTACAGGATAATCTGGTTAAATAAGACCAGAAACTATCCAGGTTTGAGTTAGAAACGATTTAACAAAATTTAACTAAAAAATTAGGTATAATACTGTAATTTAGTTTTAGTTAATCGGGTTCATAGGTTGTTCTTTTGGCTGTTAGCCTCTTTTAACAGGTAAAAAACAGGAGACGAAATCAATAATAGTTTACAAAATAGCCACAGGTTAACAGAATATGCGCTAAATTTATCTGCCAATCTGTGGCTAAACCATCAATTATCATTCTATTGAAACAGAACCTTACTTTACTCTTGACTTTATTTTCCTTTACCGGTTTAGCGCAAACAATAAAAACCGATTCAACCAAAAAACTCGAAGAAGTTACCGTTAAAGGCTATTACAATTCACATTCATTATTAAGATCGGTATCAGCCGTAACTTTGATTGATAGCAATTTAATCGGAAATCAGCAGAGCAGTTCCTTAGTGAGTACTTTAAATACTATTCCTGGTGTAAGAATGGAAGAACGTTCGCCAGGTAGCTATCGTTTATCGCTTCGTGGCAGTTTACTCCGATCTCCTTTTGGCATTCGAAATATTAAAATTTACATTGATGATTTCCCGTTAACTGATGCAGGTGGAAATACCTACCTTAATGCCTTAGATGTTTCTGCGGTAGGGATGATGGAGATTTATAAGGGACCAGAAGCCAGTATTTTTGGTGCAAACACAGGTGGTGCTATTTTGATTAATCCCCCCGCCATAAACCACAATGAAATTAATATTTCAGCAATTGGAGGTTCTTATGGTCTTTTGCATCAAACGGCATCAATCAAACAACAATATAAAAAGTATAGTTTCAGTTTCAGCGAAGGATATCAGAGAAGCGATGGGTATCGACAAAACAGTGCAATGGGTAGAAAATATTTTCAAACGCTGCAGCAATGGAATTATAGCAACGCTGGCAGTTTAAAGGCTTTTGCTTTTTACAGCGATTTAAATTACGAAACACCAGGTGGATTAACGGCTACACAATTAGATCAAAACCCTAAACTGGCCCGTCCGGCAACATCAACACTACCTGGCGCCATTTCACAGCAAGCTGCCATTTACAATAAAACCATTTTCGGGGGAATATCCAATTCGTACCAGATCAATAAATAYCTAAAGCATGTTATTGCTTTGTTTACCTCGTATACCGACTTCAAGAACCCGTTTATAACTAATTACGAACAGCGCTACGAAAGTACGCTTGGACTAAGAACATTTTTAGAATACGCTCAGGCAAAAGAAGACATTAAATTTAATGCTCAAATAGGATTAGAAAGTTCTGCTACCAAAAGTCAGATTAAAAACTTTAATAATAATAGTGGGGAAGCTAGCTCAATGCAAGCTTCAGACCGCTTAAAAGCCAGCCAGGATTTTGCTTACTTCAGATTAAACTTCGACATTAACAATAAATTTCTGATCGAACTTGCATCGAGTTTAAACTTTTTTAGCTACAACTATGAAAGTTACTTCCCTGTAACAATTGCAACAAAAGAGCGCAAGTTTAATACGCAATTTATGCCGAAGGCCACCTTATCTTACTTAATCGCAAATGACATCTCTGTCAGGGTCTCTGTAAGTAAAGGTTATTCAACGCCTACTATCGCAGAAGTGAGGTCGTCTGATAACAACATCAATAATGACCTGCAAGCAGAGTCAGGCTGGAACTATGAACTGGGCTTAAGGTATAAAACGGGTAATAACCGTTTTTACGCCAACGGAAATGT
>NZ_JBFTRT010000708.1:0-2894 GCF_056399685.1 Pedobacter sp. 01N416 | reverse complement strand
ATGTAGAAGGCAGAAGAGATGCTTATTCGGCAGCGCCTTATTCAGCAAATTTATGGATCAGTTATAAATTCGCTACAGGATCACTTAAAGGTTTTGGATTAGGTGCCGGCGGTAATTATGCCAGCGACAATAAAATTGTAAACAGTGTTAGCCAAGGCGTATTTATATTACCTGCTTATGAGGTTTTTAACGCATCAGTATTTTATGATCATCATAGATTTAGACTTGGTGTTAAAGCAGACAATTTTACCAATCAAAAATACTGGACAGGTTACAGCACCATGAACCCTCAGGACCTGAGAACCTTTACTGGAAGTGTTACTTACAAATTTTAATTAAATCAATCAGGAGAAGCTGGATCAGATCAATTTCTCCTGGTTTTAAACCCCAACCCAGAAAACATGAAAACTAAAATCTCATTACTATTTTTCTTTCTAACCTTTAGCATTTCTAGTGCATTTGCACATGCTTTATGGATAGAAACAGCCTCAACAGGCAAAAAAGGACAAGCACAGGAAGTAAAAGTTTTCTTCGGCGAATACGAGAGTAACGAACCAGATTCTGCAGCCAAGTGGTTTAGTAACCTAAAAGAATTTAAGCTGGTTTTAACTGCTCCAAATGGAACAACCAAGGTTTTACCAACCACTGCTGATGTACGTTTCTTCAAAGCCAGTTTCACACCGGATCAAGAAGGCACCTATAAACTTTCTGTAGTACATGAAGTTGCAGCGGTTTATGAAAAAGCTAAAATTGAATATTATGCTTTTGCAGACGTTGCCGTAGGGAACGCAAAAATAAACACCAGTTTTCCGGCAGCTGCGGCATTAACTATCAGACCAGATAAACACGCTTTAACCGTTGGAGAAACTTCAGTTCATCAGGTAATTTACAACACAGCACCTTTTGCAAAACAAAAGTTAACAGTTGTAAATGCTGAAAGAAAAGCACAACCTACTGAAACAGATGCGGAAGGAAAATTCATTTTCAAACCAGAAAAAAAAGGAAATTATTTTCTGGAAGCTTTTACTGAAGATAAAACGCCAGGAAAATTAAATGGAAAAGACTACGATAAAGTTTGGCATTTGGTAACTTATACTACTGAAGTTAAATAGTCGAAATTTTATAAAATTTAAAGCCAATTAGTCTTAAAAAAGGCTAATTGGTTCTTTTATTAATACAGCTTTGCGAATGGCACTAACAAAAACATCAACCAAATCAAAAAACAAGAAATCGCGTTTAAGGCGGATAAGCGACTGGCTGCACCTATGGCTGGGTATCACATCTGGTTTAATCGTACTGATGTTGGGCATTACCGGTTGTATTTATGTTTTTCAAAAAGAAATTACCGAACTCATTCGCCACAAGGAGATTTTTGTAGAAGTTCCATCAAATCCTAAAACCCTACCATTAAGCGTACTACAGGCCAATGCCGAAAAAGCACTGGGGAATAAAAAGAAAATCACCTTTGTTTCTGCATATAAAGCACCAGAAAGGGCATGGGAACTTGGCGTTTATAAACCTGGCGACGCTAAGGCATTCTGGTATTTCGATTCTATAGATTATTACGATGTTGTGCTGATTAACCCTTATACCGGAAAAGTAACTTTAGTTGCCGATTATAAATATGAGTTTTTTGGTATAATTAAAATGATCCATTGGAGTTTGTTGATCAATCATCCCATTGGCCAGCAGATTATTGGATGGTCTACCTTCATTTTTGTATTTCTCCTCATTTCTGGAATGGTGATGTGGTGGCCTAAAAACCTAAAAAAATCAAACTTCGATAAGAGCTTTAAAGTAAAGTGGAAAGCCAAGTTTAAACGCATTAATTACGACATGCACAATGTGCTGGGTTTTTATGTAATGCTGATATGCCTAATGCTGGGCTTAACCGGCCTGGTTTGGGCATTTCAATGGTTCCAAACCACGGTTTACGTAGTAGCCTCAGGAAGTACCACACCCCCAAAAATGGTAGAAGTTAAATCAGATTCGACCAAAACCATTACTTCAATTCCTTTTGATATTGCTTTTGAGCAAGCCAGAAAAATATTTAAAAATGAAGATCGTATTGCCATGTCGCCTGCCAATGGCGGTTCGGCAACCATCTACGCCACAGGATACCGGGGCAGAGAAACGTTTTGGAATTACGACGTACTTCAGTTCGATCAGTAGCTTACCCATAACCGGATTCATTATCTGGTGGGGGAAAGGAAAAAAGAAAAAAAATACCGCAGTGGCGGAAAGCTAAGCACACCCTAATTAATAATAAAAATGAAATTTTTAAACCTAATTTTAGTATTAACCGGTTTGATTACCCTTAATACTAATGCACAAACAAAAGTTGACTCTCCGGAAGAAAAACTAGAAAAGGATAGAAAAGCAATAAAATCATTGGCTGGTTTTTATGAAGTGAATTTCAACTACGGTGAAGTTACCGCTCCAGATCCAAACTACAAATTCAGTAAGCCTTACGAAAGCCATGGTAACGAATGGGCAGAGATTATTGTTGATGAACCTAAAAGAATTGTAATTCAACACATGTTGGCCATTAATGATACCACGGTTATTAAACACTGGCGCCAGGATTGGACGTATGAAGACACCAATATTATGCTTTATACCGAAGGTAATGCATGGAAAAAAGGCAATTTAACGCCAGCCAATGTAAAAGGAAAATGGACACAAAAAGTTTATCAGGTTGACGATAGTCCACGTTACCAGGGTTACGGAACATGGAGCCATGTTGGTGGTCACGACTCTTGGTCGAGCGAAACAGATTCTCCACTACCAAGAAGAGAATCTACTGTGCGTAAAGATTACAACGTGTTAAACCGTGGCAGCAGAATTACCATTACTAAAAATGGTTGGATGTTTGAGCAGGACAATAAAAAAAT
>NZ_JBFTRT010000707.1:0-2294 GCF_056399685.1 Pedobacter sp. 01N416 | reverse complement strand
ATGCAATACAGGTAGATGTATAAGCAGAACTACTTTGAACATAGTTAAAGCTTTTTAGCTTGCAGGCAATGCCAGTTATCGAAATCCAGTGTGCTCCTGGTGAAATCTTTTTGGTTGCATAATTCATATGCCCGTTCAGATTCAAAAAGAATGGATTACAGTCCCAGAATTTAGCAATATCAAGCTGTTTTTCATCCAGGTTTTTACCAACCGTGTAAACTTCATTTGCATTAATATAAAAAGCACTGTTTTTATCTTTACTGTAAGCAGGAGGAGCTGCAGGTTTAAACTGATCAGCTGTTTTCATCACAAGAGGTCTTATTTTATTCCAATAAGGTTCTACAGCTGCCATATAGCCGGGAGGCGTGGGGGCCCAATTACCTTCTTGCTTTACTAAACTATATCGCCTTAATTTACGTGTTTCTTTATACTTATCCTGATCCACCCATTTTAAAACGGTATCAGATACCGTTTTACCATATAAAATTGAATTTTGTACTATTGTATCAGGATAGCCTTTAGCCTTATACCATGAAAGTATACTGTTTAAACTATCTAAGGCCACTTGCTCCGAAAAGACAAGCCTTTTTCCAATCTGCCAGTAGGCGTAAGTTGCAGCGACTGAATAACTAATTTGTTTTTTATCTGCATTTGGGATGCCATTAAAGCTATTTAACTGTCCTTTTAAAGATTGAAACTGACTATTGTTTTTTGCCTGAATTTCGTATGCAGCGATGTTTGCATAAACAAAAATTCTACTCGCAACCGGCGGAGAAAATATATCACTTACAATGATATCAGAAAGTGCCTTTTGCGATCTATGCAGTGGTAAAGGATCATTTTCGCTTTTGCGCCACTGAGCACTAGCACCGATTGAAATACAGAAAACAAACAAAAATAAATATATCTTCATGATGTTGGTTTTAATTAGTAGTTTTTAAAAGCTGGACCTTATCATTATTTTTAACAACAATAATTTTTTTGATTGCTCCCTTAATCTCAATCATATTCCTAACGTCGCCATCTATATACAATCCGGAATTGTAAGGGGGCACTGCTTTAAAATCGCCCTTCCCATTCCCGAGTAAAAGTAAGCCCAAACCTGCATCCGCCTGACCAAGCTGTACCCTGTAAGGATAAAAATTACCTCCCAAAAGAATATCATCTTTTCCGTCTTTATTAAAATCATCTACAATAATGCCCCACGTTCTTGAAAATTGTGCTTCAATTGGGAGTACTTTAATAGTAAATTTTCCAGTTCCATCATTTAATAAAACAGAAGTTTCAAGTTGTTTACAGAAAAATTTTTGACTTTTACTCAACTGCTCTGGTGTAAATAATTGTTCTATTGTGATATCAGCATAAGAGGCATAATTTAAAAACCGTTTTTTTAATTGAACCATCTGATCAAGTAGCTCATCTCTAGAAGCCATCGGATAATTTTGCCCTTGAATGTAATAACACATCACTGGATCTAATACGCCATCATTATTAAAATCACCAGCATAAACTGTTACCGGTTGCTTACTATTGGCTTTAAATTGATTGTTTAAACCACAGTTGCCAACAATAAAATCCATTGCCCCGTCCTTGTTTACATCCATTGGTACAATTTTACTCCACATACCATCTGAGTTTTCTAATCCAGAATCTTTATCATATTTTAAAGCCCCCTTATCATTTTTGAATTTCTTTAATGGCATCCAATCACCGCCAATCAACAACTCTGGGTATCCATCAGTGTTCAAATCCTGCCACAAAGCGGTAACAACCATACCCGCGTACTCCAATTCTGGGGCGAGTTCTTTGGTTACATCAATAAACTTTACCTCTCCACCTTTTGATTCATTACGTAATAAATAACTTTTACTGCAGAGGGGGAAAGATCCCGGTTTACTCATCCCGCCTACAAAAACATCCAAATCTCCATCCTTATCAAAATCGGCAATGCTTATGGCCTGTTTACTACTCCACATTTTTGGCAATGCATCTTGAGCCTTATTAAAAGTACCTTTCCCGTTGTTTAAATATAATCGATCCTGATACTCCGGAGCATTTTCATCATATTCATTTCCACCGCTTACCACCCATAAATCTAAAGCCCCGTCGCCATTTGCATCAAAAAAAACGGCATTTACATCTTCACTCGCTTTATCTTCTTCCCAAGGCTGACTTAGAGAAGGACTAAAGTTCCCCGCTTTATCGCCTAAGAATAATTTACCTGCCTGACCAATTGCCCCACCGATAAAAACATCTTCTATTCCGTCTTTGTTAACATCAGCCTTAGCTAGGGC
>NZ_JBFTRT010000706.1:0-2295 GCF_056399685.1 Pedobacter sp. 01N416 | reverse complement strand
ATCTTGCGCAGCCCCTGCGTATCTTCCCCTGTATTCATCAATTATAAATGTTGCTGTAGTTTTTTCCTGCGTTTTTTCTTTTTAACTGTCGGCTGCATAAAGCCCTGGTCGGATCTGGATAGTACCATATCGAGGTAACCTGTCTTTTGAGGCATTTCTAAATGACTTTTTTCAGTGCTATCGTTATAAATAAAATGTTTGCGTGGCATTTTCCTCCAGGTTTTACCGAGCTGTGCTACCGGAATGTCACGATCTCCGAAAGCCCTTAGGAGTGAAGCCGCACTATAGACCTTTCCAAGGTCACTGCCGTTGAATACCGATTTTGTGCCATGGTCAATAAAAGTGACCCCATAAATCCTTCCCTGCTGATTTCTTCTAAAATCAGCGGTCACTCCAATCTCTTTTAAAGCCAACTCAAAACCTGTTTTCGTGATGGACTGGTAACCGTCAAATAGCCAATCGATCTTATCCTTTAACGCTTCTCTAAAAATTTTCCGGTCTCTTGTGTTTTTATCAAAGCGCTTTTCAATATTATCAAAGGTTGGTCGAGCATACATTGCACTCGCCTTTAACGGAATGCCAATTTTATTTCCATTATCATCCAGAATAGAATAAATCAGACCGCGTTTCTGGTACATCACCGAATCTTCCGCTCCCCTATCCGCGGTAATATTAAAAGCCTTTAATGCCGCATTGAACTCAGGAAAAGAGCTGTACCTATACTGCTTCATCACCGCGGTAACGATATTACTGATGGTCTTTTTCGTTGGGCCTTCCCCATAAACCGCTGGTTTTATCTTTGGGGAGTTATCCAGCGACCTGCCCCCAGCAACCTTCAGGTTATATTTCTGCTCAATGGACTTCCTTGCCTGTTCCGAGCGTCTATAACCGATGCCGTGGATGTCGATCCTGCTGCCATCTGGTCTGATATTGGTTGTGCCGATATGTACATGCGGATGGTGGGTATCCTCATGCAGGTACACCAGAAAGGGTTGTTCGCCAAAACCGATCTGCTCCATGTACTCTGAAACAATGCGCTGTAGCTTTTCGCTGTCCAATTGGTCCGATGGGTGGAAATTCAATGTAATGTGCAGCGCATTGGTTTTGACCGATGGGTTCAGCATCGTGCGTTTGTTAAAACGCTCTGCTTTTTGCACCAGCTTAAGTTTATCGATATCCCCAGCAAAAGCACTGGCCATAAAAAGTATCGCTTCTCCCTTTTCGACCTTATTCTCGTTATAGATCAGGATCCCCCTGATGTTTTTTCCGCTGACGATTTTTGCAACCACTTATGCGCTAGTTTATCGGTGATCTCCAGTAAGCGTTCAATTTTGATTTCGATCTTTTCATATAATTCTTTTGTCCGCTCCACATAAAACATCCTTGCAGCTTTGCTCTGGCTGGTGTGAAAATGGTAGGTCTGCTGGTTGATGTTGATGCCAATGTACCTGATTTCTTTTCTGATCATGGCCAGTTCTTCCATCGGCCCGTTCATGGAAATATCCCTGTGAAAAATCTGTACGGGCTCCTGCATTAGTATCTTTCGAGCCAGTTGTGAAAGCCCCTTGCAGTCACTACTTTTTTGCATTTTATTTAGCCTCTTGAGGGTCTGTTCGTCTACCCTGATGCGGATGTAATGTTTGAGTTTTTCTTCCTCTTTTTTGATCTTGGGTCTTGGCATTTTATTGTCGCTTTAAGGCTTACGAGTTCCGAGTAAGCCTCCAGCCGTTAGGATGGCAAGATATTTTTGTCCCACAAAAATCCATCTTGCTGCGAACCCGCGTTTGCCAAAAAGCACCTTAACGACACGTATTTATTGATTAGCTATTGTTCTTCCTGAGTTTGGGATCTGAGATGAAAGAAAGGCAAACAGGTCCTGAGCGCTTGCCTGATCCGGTGACGGGGATTCACCTTGATGCGTTTGATTTTGAGGTGTGGCCTGCCGTGGAATATTCTGCCGTTAATGGTTTTGCTCTTGGTACTTTTCATCTTGAATATTTTTGATATTCAAAGATTGGGGAACGAAAAACCAATGCAACCGAGCTTGGGAAAATAATTTATAAACACGCCTTATCATTTCTTAAAAGCTATTATGTTTTTGTTCTTTTCGCATGGAATAGCATCTTTTCATGAGTTAAATTTAAAAGGATCAATACCAAAAGTTGTGGAGTAGTCATTTTTAAGCATACAATTGAGTTAGCCTGTATAGGAAAAACTTTACGCATTTCACGCCACGAAATTGGGATCTAAACGCTTTAATCTTTGCATTGAATGATTCGGCAGAAGCATTGGTCG
>NZ_JBFTRT010000705.1:0-6090 GCF_056399685.1 Pedobacter sp. 01N416 | reverse complement strand
CTTGTATAGCGATCGTAACGGTGATTAGGGAGATTAACAGGAATAACTTTTTCATTTTAGTTTATGGTTTGGTTAGTTTAAAAATAAGAAAAATTGCGGTGTTTTTGTCTTAGCCAGACGGGCTTTCCACTTTTTCTTGATAAAAAGTGGAGCAAAAATCAAGGCTTGCGAACCTTTGTCGCAAATCCTAAATAAATCTTTAGGCGCAATCCTAAGCCGTGTGAAGGATAGTGGTTTTTGTTTGTTTCCGCTGCACTCGTAGGATTTCTTGTTCAGTGCTTATTGAAATGAACTGCAACAAAGATTTATTTGCACTTGCTTCCAAATCTTCTGATGCCGGATGCGTTCTTCTGAAAGATTGTGGCGATTTTAAAGTTTGCGCCTACATAACTTAATGCACCTGTTAGGAACTGCCATAGCAAAGAACCACCGGCCCATATTAACTAAACCTGATTGAAGTGAAAAGCCCGCAGTGTAGCGAGGACTTGAAACGAAAAGCAGGACTGAATTCACCGATTTATTCAAATCCTGCTTTTCTAAATATTATGAATTTATTTTTTTGCACCCAGACCAATGAACTAATGGCTAATGAACTATTGAACCAGCTAGTTGTGCATCATTTTAATAAAAGCACCTAATTTAGCTTTCATGGCTCTTCTATCTACAATGAAATCGAGGAAACCGTGTTCAAGAACGAATTCTGAAGTTTGGAAACCTTTCGGTAAATCTTTTTTAATGGTTTCTTTAATTACCCGCGGACCAGCAAAGCCGATCAGTGCGCCTGGTTCTGCAATATTAATATCGCCTAACATGGCGTATGATGCAGTTACACCACCTGTAGTTGGATCGGTTAATAAAGAGATATATGGAACTTTAGCCTGACCTAATAAGGCGAGTTTGGCTGATGTTTTGGCCATTTGCATTAATGAAAATGCGGCTTCCATCATACGTGCACCCCCTGATTTTGAGATCATCAGGAACGGAACTTTATGTTTAATGCTATAATCGATCGATCTTGCAATTTTTTCGCCCACAACTGAACCCATCGAACCGCCGATAAAAGCAAAATCCATACAGGCAATTACGAGGTCTTGTCCTTCGATTTTACCGACACCGGCACGAATAGCGTCTTTTAAGCCTGTTTTAGCCTGGCTTTCTTTAATTCTATCGGTGTAAGGTTTGTTATCGTTAAAATTTAAAGGGTCGCCTGATGTTAAGTTAGGGAACAGCTCTTTAAACTCGTTATTATCAAATAAAACCTCGAAATATTCTTTTGAGCCTACTCTCAGGTGGTAATCGCAGTAATGACAAACGTATTTGTTTTCCTGAAGTTCTGCCTGATGTAGCGGTTTTTTACAATTTGGACATTTATTCCACAAACCATCTGGTGCTTCTTTTTTCTCCTCTGTTGTGGTGATGATACCTTTTTTTTCTCTCTTAAACCAAGCCATATAATTTTTTGAAGAATTGGATTGCAAAGAAACGAAAAATAAAATAAAGTCGACCCTTATTAGATGTAAAAATAGTCAATGGTGAGTTGGTTGATAGTCGATTGGCAATAATGCAAGCGTTGGATAGGTAATTGAAAACTCGGCTCGGGCTACTGTTAACTGCTAATTGTAAACTTAAGTGTGTCTTTTTTACACTAAGGATAATGTGTTTTTTACACTAAATAGGCCTTATTTTGCTGTTAGGCAAATAATTCTGTTGTTAGAAAAGCTTGGAATGTTATTTTTTTTTATAACTTCGGACTTAATAAAATTAACAAGAAATGAGTTTAAAAGGCTACAAAGGCGTAATTTACGGAGATGCCGTTCAAGAATTGTTTGAGCAGGCTAAAAAACATCAGTTTGCTTTACCAGCAGTTAACGTAACCGGTACAAATACGGTTAATGCGGTATTGGAAACTGCTAAGGCAGTAAATTCGCCTGTTATTATATACTCAACCTAGTGAAGTAGCTTATGCTTACGAAGAATTAAGTAAAGTTTCTCCTCGTTTTACAGTTGCTGCTGCTTTTGGTAACGTACACGGTGTTTATAAACCAGGTAACGTAAAATTGCAACCGGTAATTTTGAAAAATTCTCAGGATTTTATCAAAGAAAAATTCAGCTTAACAGCAGAGAAACCAATCAACTTCGTATTCCACGGTGGTTCTGGTTCTACTCAGGAAGAAATCAGAGAAGCAATTTCTTATGGTGCAATTAAAATGAATATCGATACTGATATGCAATGGGCATTTTGGGAAGGTATTTTAGAATATTACAAAAAGAATGAAGCTTATCTTCAAGGTCAGATTGGTAATCCTGATGGCGATGATAAACCAAATAAAAAATATTACGATCCACGCGTTTGGTTACGTAAAGGTGAAGAAACTTTTGTGAAACGTTTAACTACTGCTTTCGAAGATCTAAACTGTATCAACGTTAACGATAAATTATAAGTTTTGATTGGTTTGGAAGATTGAATTTACAATCAATCATTCAAAAAAGCAATCATTCAATAATTAAACAAAAGCGCCATGGGTTTAAAAACTTATGGCGCTTTTGTTTGTTTTATGGTTATATTTAAGCAAACAAATTGTAATGGCAAAATCTAAAAACGATACCAAAAGAAATAATTTTTTMGAAAAATTTGCCAATGCGGCAACCAAATTTACAGGTAGCTCTGCTGCATTTATAACTGCAACCTCGATTGTGATTATTTGGGCGGTAACAGGACCACTTTTTGATTATTCTGAAACCTGGCAATTGGTAATTAATACAGGCACTACGATTATCACCTTTTTGATGGTTTTTTTGATACAGAAAGCACAGAATAAAGATGGCAAGGCCATTCAGTTAAAATTAAATGAATTGATTGCTGCGCAGCAGGGTGCAAGTAACCGAATGGTTGATATAGAAGATTTGAGTGAAAAAGAACTGGATCAGTTGCATAAATTTTACGTTACGATTGCTGCACTTGCCAAAAAAGAGGCCGATATTCATTGTTCGCATTCAATTGATGTTGCTGAGGCATTAAATGAATCGAAGTTAAAATCGAATAAACACTTTAAACACCACGATAATGAGTCTGCACGTTCAAAAAGTTAATCATCCCGAAGATTTAGATAAAGTATTTGCGATCCGTAAGATTGTATTTGTAGACGAACAGAATTGCCCGCCAGAATTGGAGTGGGAGTATGAAGATGAATCTGTACATTTTCTGGCAACAAATAATGGCCAGCCCTGCGGTGCCTGTAGGTGGCGTAAAACGGATAATGGTTATAAGCTGGAACGTTTCGCAGTTTTAAAAGATTTTAGAGGGCAGGGGGTAGGTCGTGCGCTAATTGCCGAGGCTTTATCTGATCTGCCAGAAGATGCGCATTATATTTATCTGAACTCGCAGTTAGATGCCATGAGTTTGTATGCTAAATTTGGTTTTGTAGCAGAGGGAGAGCAATTTGAGGAGGCTGGGATACAGCACTTTAAAATGGTGAAGAAAGTTTAGGGATAGTTAGCCAGGAGGCACAGAAAACACAGCGCATTCAACGAAAAATCGTCATTGCGAGGTACGAAGCAATCTTAAAGCGATCGCTGGATTGATTATTTACCCACCCATAGTAGTAGGATTGCTTCGTACCTCGCAATGACGACCTAACAATTACCAATACCAACTAAAATATAATGGAAAGAGGAGGATGCGTTTATATCATGGCAAATTCTTTTAATACTGTTTTTTATACTGGAGTAACTTCAGACTTACAGGATAGGGTTTGGCAACATAAAAACAACGAATTTTCAAAAAGCTTTACTTCAAGATATAAATGCTATAAACTGGTTTATTACTCATTCTTTTCTGGGATTGAAGAAGCGATTGATGAAGAAAAAAGAATTAAAGGTGGAAGTCGTCAACAGAAAATAGATTTGATTGAATCTATAAACCCAAATTGGAAAGACCTATGACGAGTTGGATTAATCAATACTTTGCGTCGAAGTACTGGGCAGTAGATTGGTCATTGTGAGGCACGAAGCAATCTTAAAGCGATTGCTAGGCATCGGGTAATTTAGTGGTTTAAAAATGCCCACCCATAGTTGTAGGATTGCTTCGTGCCTCGCAATGACGATCACTCACAAAAAAATCACCCAAATATCTTTCCTGATAAAGCCATTGCCTCATTCCATTTATCCATATCAAGGTTGAGATTTTCTCCCATCAGCAGCCATTGGGCAGCCCCCAAAACCTTTTAAAGCAGAATCTATACGTTTTACCCCCGAACGATAAGCATCTTCTATTTTTTCAAACCGTTCGGCAGGGGTTGAATGTAGATGGATGCCGATTTCGGTATGGTTAAACCTCGAAATCAATTTAGGCAATATGCTCTCGATCTTTTCTGGTGTGGAAACACCTACAGTATCGGCAAGCGACAAAATCTCTACACCTTTACCCACCAGTACATCAGCCCATTTTTCTACAATTTCATAATTCCATTCATCGCCATAAGGATTTCCAAAACCCATTGATAGGTAAACAACCGCTTTTTTGTTGTTTTTAGCGCAAAGGGAGAGCATTTCTTCCACCGTGTTTAATGATTGTACTATGCTTGAATTGGTATTACGCTGTTGGAACGTTTCTGAGATCGAAAAAGGGAAACCAAGGTAATCGACTGCCTCATGCTTTATAGCGTTCTCTACGCCTTTTAAATTTGCTACAATAGCCAAGAGTTTAGTTGCCGTGTTGCTCAAATCCAATTGTGCTAAAACTTCGGCTGTATCGGCCATTTGTGGAATGGCTTTAGGCGAAACAAAACTTCCAAAATCGAGCGTATCGAAACCTACCTGAAGCAGAAGATTCAAATATTCTGCCTTAAGTTCGGTTGGAACAAAATCGTGTAGTCCTTGCATGGCATCGCGTGGACATTCTACTAATTTGAAGTTGTTTTGGCTCATATTTTTGGTTTAACCGCAAAATGCGCAAAGTTTTTCGCAAAGAAAAGAAGAAAAAGGAAACAATTTTTTATCATCAAAGTTGCTCTTAAAGACTAAAGACTAAAGACTAAAGACTAAAGACTAAGACACCTTAACTTCTTCTTTTACGGCTGGTACCTCATCTCTATAATCCACGCTTCGGTCTTTTGCAAAGGTTCTGATAATTAAACGGGTTCCTCTGTCGTAACTGAAATAACTCCAAACCCAATTTACGAAAACAATAATCTTGTTTCTAAAGCCTACCAAAGTCATTAAGTGCACAAACATCCAGGTAAACCATGCAAAAACGCCTTGAAAACGGATTTTTCCAATATCTACAACGGCTTTGTTTCTACCTACGGTAGCCATTGAGCCTTTATCGAAGTATTTAAATTTCTCTAAAGGTTTATTTTCTTTGATGTTGATCAGGTTTTTGGCCAGGTGATGCCCTTGCTGAATGGCGGCAGGTGCAACTCCCGGGTGACCGTTTGGTGTTTCTTCATCAATAATAGCGGCCACATCACCAATAGCATATACATTTTGATAACCCACTACTAAATTCTGCGTATCAGTTTTCAATCGGCCGCCACGAACAATTTCTGCTTTGTCTAAACCACCTAAAACTTCGCCCTTAACACCGGCACTCCAAATTACGGTAGAACTTAAAATTGGTGCTTTATCCTGCAAGGTAAGGGTATGTCCATCATAACTCATTACCCTGGTTTCGTTCATGATCTGAACCCCCATATCGGTAAGGAAATCTTTGGCTTTTTTCTGTGCCTGTGGCGACATTACACCCAATAATTCCGGCGAATTTTCGATCAGGTAGATATTCACCTTGCTAAAATCCATTTCAGGATAATCGTTCGGAATAACGTGTTTTTTAAGCTCTGCTATGGCTCCAGAGGTTTCAACACCTGTTGGGCCTCCACCAACTACTACAAAGTTTAACAATGCACTCTTTTTATCTAAATCTTTTTCGATCAGCGATTTTTCAAAATTCTGTAAGATCAAACTTCTTAAATCCAGTGCCTCCGGGATGGATTTCATTGGCATTGAATTCGCTTCAATTTCTTTATTGCCAAAAAAGTTACTTGTAGAACCTGTAGCAATAACCAAATAATCATAATTAATTCTGCCTATATC
>NZ_JBFTRT010000704.1:0-2311 GCF_056399685.1 Pedobacter sp. 01N416 | reverse complement strand
GCTGAAAACGGTTAATTTTATCGTAAGATTTTGGCGAAAGCCCGGTATGCTGATGCAGTAACCGTTGCAGATAACGCGTAGTGATATTATGCCTTGATGCGATATAGGTAATATTGCTTCCCGAAGCATCTTTTACGATACTATTTAAGATATCGGCTACCTTATTGATATGAAAGGATTTCTTTTCATGACTGATCAGTCTTTTCAACAAAAATGCCTCTAAAAGATCGATCCTTTTTTGTTCGCCCTCGGTTTCCAATAGTTTTTGATGGAGCACATCTGCACTTCCTCCGATCACATGCCGAAGATCCGTAATTGAGTCGTTAAAAATCCCCATCTGATCATTAAAAAAGTACGATGCCGAGTGTGTATAAAATTTGATCCCGAGCATAGTATGTTTACCTACCGATCGGATAGCAAGCGGTTTTGTAATCTGCCCCCAAAGTTCAATTTTCGGTGTTTTCTTAAAAGCATTGTTTACAAGCGATTCCCAACTGCCATTCCCCAGATTAAAGATTACCTCCATATCCCCACTGGGAAATACCACATCCTCAAAAGTCGAATCGGTATCCGACTTAAAAATATAATAATGCCTGATATAAGGTTTTAAGGGATCTGAAGGTAAAAACTGTTTAAATTCCATATATGCCAATTGATTACAAGATCGTAAAATTAGGACAATTCTAAGCCTCGAGATTGTAAAAATCGGAACAGATTACACCTTTAATGAGACAATTAAGCGCTGTAATCAAAGCGTCGCAGCTTAAAAATAATCCTTTACCGCAACAAGATATTTCTGAGATGTTTTAAGCTATGATATTCTTTATCGTACTGATTTACAAGGAGTGGCAAGAAATAGCTTTTACCATCCATCAAAATTTCCGATATTTGTAGCATTTGGAAGTCGTTATTAAATTCAAATCCCGACATTTTCTTTCCTCGCTAAAACAAGTGGGGCTTAATAAACGTTATGACAAACACAAATAAATCTGTAATTTTGAGCCATGTATAATAAAAGTGATATTGAATTAAAGGTAGCGGAATTTTTATTACAGATAAAAGCAATCAAATTACAACCAAATAATCCTTTTACCTGGGCATCTGGTTGGAAATCGCCAATTTATTGCGACAACAGAATTACCCTTTCCCACCCTCAGGTTAGAACTTACATCCGTCAGAAGCTTGCACAGGCCATTCAGGAAGAGTTTGGTTCGGTAGATGTTATTGCTGGTGTTGCAACCGCTGGAATTCCTCAAGGTGTTTTAGTAGCTCAAGAACTTGGTTTACCTTTTATCTACGTAAGAGCGAAAGCTAAAGAACATGGTACTGGAAGTTTAATTGAAGGCGAAGTGGTAGAAGGTCAACGTGTGGTCGTTATCGAAGATTTAATTTCAACCGGAAAAAGCAGTCTACAAGCTGTTGATGCATTAAGAGCTGCAGGTTTATCGGTAGCTGGCTTAGCGGCAATTTTCACTTACGGTTTCGAAAAAGCAGACGAAAATTTCGCAGCTGCAAAATGTCGTTACTTAACCTTATCAAGCTATGGTGCTTTAATCGATTATGCTGCCGAGCACAGCATTATTGCCAAAAGTGATATGGAATTATTAGGTAAATGGCGTTTAAATCCTTCAGAATGGGGACAAGGACAAGTTTTGAGTCCGGAGTCTTAAGTTTTGAGTAAAAACAAAAATCTATAAAAAATATATAATGACTGTTATTGAAAGCGCAGTAGAGGTAAATAAACCAGTTGCAGAGGTTTATGCATTTCTATCCAATATGAACAATCATCAGCAACTGATGCCAGAAAATATTTACAACTGGGAATCTACAGAAGATGATGCACGGTTTACCATCCAAAATATGGCAAAATTGGCCATTAAGATTTCGAGCCGTATCGAAAATCAGGAAATAACAGCAATTCCGAGTGAAAAAGCACCTTTTGATGTGGAGTTAAAGTGGACTGTAGCAGATAATGGAAACGGAACAACTACAGCTAAACACATTATCTCAGCTGATCTGAACATGATGATGAAAATGCTGGCATCTGGTCCACTACAAAAACTGGCCGATCACCAAACGGAAAAACTGAAAGAAACTTTAGGATAGATATCACAGATTTAAGTGATTTCACAGATTTAAAAGACGAAGTAACCTTCGTCTTTTTTTATCCGTAAAAATTCCATTGCGTTCTTTTATCAGCACATTATTTTAATACCTTAGTTTTCGAATAACCTTTAAACTATGAACCTCAGATTTTTCCAGGTAACTGCTTTATTTTTTGCCCTTGCTCCTATTTCCAAAACACTTGCTC
>NZ_JBFTRT010000703.1:0-2314 GCF_056399685.1 Pedobacter sp. 01N416 | reverse complement strand
GCGTAATAAAGTGTAATCATCAAACAATGTTTCTACTTCTTTAACTACACTTGGCGTAAACGAGCCAACATTTCTGCGGGTAAAAGTTGAGATATTAAGCCCGCGCTTTTGCAGGAAATATTTCGACACCACTGGATAAACATTATGCATTACGTCCATGTTATCGATTAAAAACTGTTGTACCACTTGTACTTCATCTTTAAAAGCTTCATCATTATAATGGTCGCAAAGCCAAACAATCAATTCAGGGAAATAATTACCTTGAATGCACGATAAGCCCGAAGCTCCAGCTTTTAATGATTCTACCGCATGCACGATATAGGCATCGTACAATCCAAAAGCCCTGCCTTCAGTCAGTTTCAGTTTTTCTTTAATCTGACTAAGATCCAGGCAGGTATCTTTATGGTAAATCACTCTTCCGGTTGACACAAAATCGGCCAGTTGAGTAGGTTTTAATACCCTTTTATAAGGCACCGGACATTCATAAAATCCCAATGGAATTTTATCTGTTTGATCGATAAGATCGAAAACACGATCATTAAAAACCTCGTCCGATTCACTTTCATCAGCCAACAAGCTTGTAATGGCAATCACGGCCTCTACCCCTGCATCGCTCACTTCTTTTACAAAATCGGCCTGTTCGGAAATCGCGCCACCAAAAGTTCCTGTGGCTACCACTGGCACGGCGCCATTAACAACTTTAATCACATGTTTTATGGCCTGAATTCGTTCTTTACCAGTCAATTCAAACATTTCGCTCGACAGACAATTGGCAAATAAGCCTGATGATCCGGCCTGTAAATAAATCTCGGTAAGCTGTGTAAGGGCTGGGTAATCGATGTTCCCATTGCTTAAAAAAGGCGTGRGCATTACCGGGATGAACCCTTTTTGTGAGTTTTCCATTATATTCTGATATGGTAAATTGTTCTATTTAATTGCCTGATAAAGCCAGAATGGCTTTTAATGGGCTGTTTTAGTTTTTCTATCTTTAATTTTCGTCAGGAAAAGTCCTGCTAAAAAAATGGTTAAAGTGCCGATCACGATAATCATGTTTTTATGTAAAGGATTTCTAAAAATTTCATATTCTGGAGGAAGAAGTGAAGAAAATGTCATCCATATAATTACGGCAATGCCTATCATTGTTGCTGTTATGGCTTCATGGTTTTTAGTTTGCCTGCTAATAATACCCAAAAGGAATAGTCCTAACATCCCTGCAGCAAAAATCCCTGATAATTCCCACCACACATCTAAAATGCTTTTTACACCAATCATGGCAATACCAGCAATCATACCCAATAAACCAAAGCCAATGGTGGCCAAATGTAACAGTGATAAATTCTGCTTTTCGGTTACATCAGGTTTAAAATATCTTTTGTAAATATCTACCGAAAACACCGTTGCCGAGGCGTTCATCCCTGAACTTATGGTACTCATTGCTGCAGATAAAATGGCCGATACAATTAAACCAACCAAACCTATGGGGATTTTAGTCACCATAAAATGTGGCATAATTTTGTCACCATAATCCGATGGCTGTAATGCATGTTGTACCTTCAACACCTCTGCTGCCGAAGCATGTAAAGGCAAACGCTCAATAGCTACCTGGTGTTTTATCGACTGCACCAATTCCGGATTGATTTCATAATAGGCATACAAGCAAGATCCTATAATAAAAAAGAGCAATGATGCCGGGATATACAACCAAACACACAGCCAGATCGATTTCGAAGCTGCTTTACTTGAGGATGCAGTATGGTATCGCTGAATGTAGTTTTGGTCCATTCCGAAGTTATTCAGGTTGATAAAAAAACCATAAAGCAACACGCCCCAAAACGATGATCCTACAAAATCGAGCTTAAAACTACCTAAGCTAAACTTATTGGCCGATTTCCCGATCTCTACAATCTTAGAAACTCCTCCTGGCATATTCGAAATGATTAAGTACAGAATAAGCAAGGCGCCAAAAGTCTTCACTACTGCTTGTACCACTTCTGTCCATATTACCGCTTCAATTCCTCCTAAAACGGTATAAACAATGATACAAATGCCCATTACGATCATAATCATCTGCATAGAATAGCCTGTGAGTGCTTGTAAGCTCAAGGCAATTCCAAAAAATATCGATCCCATTCTGGCCAGTTGCGTTAACAAGAAACACACCACTGCGTAAACCCTCGCCCAGGCGCCAAAACGTTTTTCTAAATGCGTATAGGCCGATATTTCGCCGGTATTCCGATAAAAGGGTACAAAATATTTTGAAGCGATCCAGGCGGCCAACGGCATCGAAATGCTGAATACAAATGCATTCCAATTG
>NZ_JBFTRT010000702.1:0-2335 GCF_056399685.1 Pedobacter sp. 01N416 | reverse complement strand
ACAAAGAGCAAAGTTTCAGCTATCTTATCTGATTGAATCCCATGTCCCAGCAATAGTGCTTCAACAATACTTTGTACATCTTCAAAATCATCAAAATATTGACGGTGTGCAGGCTTCTCCAGATTAAGAAAAATAGTATTAGGATAGTTTTTCGCAAAGTCCTTGATCAGTGTTGTTTTTCCTACCTGACGTGCCCCTCGAATAATTAGAGGTTTCCTATTTTTGCTGTTTTTCCATTGAGTTAAGTTTTCTTCAATGGATCGTTTAAATGCCATTATTTTTTATTTTGTAACAAAGTCAACCCAAATATAGTATTTTTTTGTAACAAAGTCAGGTCATATTTTATTGAATTTTGTAATAAAGTCAGGGCATTTGATTGTGTCGGCAGTAAAAATATTATCAAAATGTAATGAATTGGCTGATAAAAAGTTTGATAGGACGCTTAATTAGCACAGCCTGCGGAAAACAATTATTGCTTCCCGCAGTGATAAATAAAGAACATTTTACTTTGTTGTAGAATTAACTACATCTTACATTATCCCTTCGGCGTAGTCGGTCTGATTTCTACCTTACTCGGCAAAGTCCTTGCTGGCATGGCCAATAAATCAACAATCAGTTTACCCATATCCTYTGGCTGGATTTTCCAGGCATCATTTTCAGCATTGGGCTGGTGATCGTTAAAATGGCTCGCTACCGATCCTGGCATAATGGTACTCACCTTTACGCCATATTTTCTCAGATCGAGCATAACCGATTGCGTAAAACCTGTTAAACCAAATTTACTGGCATTGTAAGCTGAGCCACCCGCAAAAAAGTTTGTACCCGCTAAGCTAGATATCGTAAAAATATGTCCCTTATTCTTTTTGATTTCTTCAACACTGGCTTTAATACTATAAAAAACGCCTGTTAAATTGGTATCAATGGTTTCTTTCCATAAATCTACATCCAGCTCGTCAATAGGTGCAAAATGCCCTACGCCAGCGTTGGCGATAAGTATATCTAATTGTCCCCATTTTTCGAGTATCAGATTTACCGTATTTTGCTGAGATTTAAAATCTGCCACATCTGCTTCAATGGCCAATACATCACCATGTGCCACCAAATGTGATGCGGCCTGGTTTGCGCTGGCAATTGTCCTGCTGGTAATGGCTACTTTATAGCCTTCTTTTAAAAGGGCTTCGGCAATGCCGAAACCAATTCCTTTACTTCCTCCTGTAATTAATGCAACTTTCATGTTCTTGTAACGTATAGTATCGAAAAATGTTTAATTAGATTTTTTGTTGTTATGATGCGGAAGCTCCATAATCTGGATATCTTTAAAATCAACAGGCTGTCCTTCACTTTGCAAGGCGATAAAACCTTGGGTAAGTGCTTTTCCATCAATTTTAATTTTCGGATCGTAGCCATTGGCAACGCCTCCGCCAATCTGGGGTTTGCTGTACTGGAGTACAGTATCTCCATTTATAATATGGGTGACTAGTGAGTCGCCCAGAACAATCAGCTCGCCGGATACCCATTGGTCGCCATCGTATGTTTTCGATCTCGAATCCAGACAATGACCTGGAAACTTACTGCCATTGTAAAAAATATCTGTACCTGGCGAACACATATTTCCGGTAGGGCGGGGYCTACCATCGCTCAAACCTCCCAATAACTGCATTTCGATTGAAATTGGCCAATCTTGCTCTTTAGGCATGGTTTTCGGGTCCTGAGAATGAAACATCACACCGCTGTTGAGTAGGGTATAACTTGGCGCACCTTTTTGCTGCTCGCCAACGAAGCGGTATTTAAATTTGAGGTGGTAATAAGAGAAAGGGGTTTTGTAATAAAGATGACCAAACTGATCATTAAAATCGCCATATTGATCATAACGAACCTGTATTATGCCATCTTCAACCCTAAAGGTATTTCCGTAGTTTACATTGTAATCATGATGGTGGATTTTAACGTTCCAATCTTTAATGTCTTTTCCGTTAAAAAGCGTTATCCATTTTTCAGATCGGTTATTGATGTTTTTGGTTGTACTGCAGCTCCATAGTGTAACAGCAAGAAAGAGATAGCCTAGTTTTTTCATTTGGTTAATTTTGTTTTGCGCTCTGTTTAAAAAAGTGAATCACAAAATACATAAACAAAGTGATTTTCACGTACATTAAAGGTTTACCACGAGAATTTTGCATTTCGGCTTTATTTTTTGATCATAAAAAAACATTTTTTTAGCATTATTCCCGTCTCCTGCATTTCCCATCTTCCGTCCCTTTAATTACCTTAAAAAAACATTTTTTTAGCATTATTCCCGTCTCCTGCATTTCCCATCTTCCGTCCCTTTAATTACCTT
>NZ_JBFTRT010000701.1:0-4584 GCF_056399685.1 Pedobacter sp. 01N416 | reverse complement strand
ACTTTATTATCAATCACAATGGTCATTCTACCTGAAACATTATCTGCCGCAGCATTTATTTTTAAAGTGTAGGTTCCTTTTTGCGAAACATTTACGGTGTACTGTAACCACTCTCCTTTTTCAATATGGTTTACATAATACTTTTCGTATTGGGTAGAATCTTTTGCAATATCCACCCCATCATTCCGGTAAATCCGACCACGGTTACCTGCACTTCTTTTTCCTGTTGAGGTATGGTAATCGGCAGTATCGGTATCGAAATAAGCTTTGCCATTTTTACCTAAATCGTAATCTACAGCGTACACAATGCTTTTATCACTAATAAAACTGGGCTTAAACGGCTTGGTTTCATTACTAAAGGGCTGACGGATCATCGCATCTATCACATCCCTGTGAATAATCGTATTTTCTAATCTCGAATAAATAGCCAGTTCCATTAAACCGCTGTATACATTGCTATCTTTAGGTTTGTCTCCACCGTTATTGAAGTACTTTACCAGCGCATCGTAATTGGGGTTCGATTTAATTTCCATCGGATTATTCGCTCCTATTTTTTTCAATGGCCACCAAGCCCAGCCGATGTTATTTTTTTCTAAAAGTTGAATGGCATCAGTAAACCAAACATTAGAATTTTCTCCTGTTTCACCAAGCCAGACCGGAACATGCTGTTCATCTCTGGCTTTAATAATATGTGCTATTGACGTCTGATCATTATAATTCCAATATTTATGGTAACTCAACACCATATTTTTATCCCAAAGCGGGAAAATACCATTGTAATTATTGCCCCAGCCATTGCCTTCGATAATAATGATGTGTTTTTGATCAACCTCGCGGATAGCTTTGGTAATTTCGATCATTAATTTTCTTAATGGTGCATTCACCTTTTCCTTTGTTCCGTTTTTATCTTCTTCAGGGTTTGAGAAACCGTAGTTAGGTTCGTTCAAAATATCGTATGCACCGCTAACAAGCTATCGGTTAAGGCAAAACCCTTTTCCAGCCAGGTATTTTTGCCTGCAACCGGCTCTTTATCTGCCGGCAGGGTGTATAAATTGTAGTGCATGGGTAAACGAATGGAATTAAAGCCCCAGCGTTTCAACGAATCGACATCAATTTTACGCATGTGGCTGGCCAGCCAGGCATCGTAAAACTCCTGGGTCTGTTTTGGCCCCATCAGTTCTTCTATCCGCTCGCGGATGCGGTATTGTTGTGCCTCGTTGTTAATTTTGAGCATATAACCCTCTTGTAACATCCAACCGCCTAAACCAAAGCCGCGGAGCAAAACATTCTCGCCTTTTGCGTTCACTATTTTTTTACCCTCGGCTTTTAAAAATCCTTGACTAAACCCTGTAAACGAAACAATGCTGAACAGAAAAATATATAAGATTGATTTTGTAAAAGACATAAAATAAGATTAGGTTTTAGATAATTACCAGATGTATGTGGCTACAGAGCCTTTATCGAGTGTTGCGACAAGTGTTTTGCCATTAAAGCTAACATTAAACTTAGCGGCATTTTTACCGTTATTGGCTACAATTAAAACATGTTTTCCACTAGGTGTTTTAAAGGCAACATTTGGCAGATCGGATAAATCGTTAGTAGCAATGCGAACAGCACCTGGACGAACAAATTTAGAAGCATGCGCAATGGAATAATAAGCCAGGTTTCTGCTATAAGAATCTTTATCAATGGTTACTGCGCCCTGGCACATCGAACAGCCACCTCTGTCGGTATAAGGCTTGTTTTCAGGATCGGCGGCTAAGTTCCATTCCAGCACATTTTTGCTCCAGTTTCTGGTAGCGCCGATAATCAAACGCCTAACCGGATTAACAATTTTAATATCCGCAGCATCTGGCTGCTCCACCACCATTTGCTCAGAAAAGTAAATATTCTTATCAGGATGGGCATTGTGCACATCAGTTAAGGCTTCAATCTTTCCTCCGTACAGATGAAAGGCAGATCCATCGATATATTTTCTGGCTTCCGGATCATCTAAAATGCTAATCGGGTAATCCGGGCGATCGGCATTATGATCATAAACAATAATTTTGGTCTTAATATTGGCTTTAGCAAAAGCAGGACCGAGAAATTTCTTTACAAAAAGGGCCTGATCTGGTGCAACCATAAGCAAGCTGGGATTATTGCCGGGGTGCAAAGGTTCATTCTGAACGGTAATCGCATCAATAGGAATCCCCTCTTTTTGCATTTCCTGTACATACCTTACAAAGTATTTAGCGTAAGCATCGTAATATTCGGGCTTTAGCATCCCACCACGGGCATCGTATGTAGTTTTCATCCATAAGGGAGGAGACCATGGCGAGCCCATAATTTTCAGTTTTGGGTTGATCGCCAGGATTTCCTTCATTACCGGAATCACATCTACTTTATCCAGACCCAGATCAAATTTAGCCTGTGTTAAATCGGTTTGTCCTTCGGGAAGGTCGTTGTAAGAAAATACTTTTTCGTTTAAATCGGAAGCGCCAATGCTCAGGCGGATGTAGCTCACCCCGATGTTGTTTCCATCAGTAGCAAACAACTCTTTCAATAAAGCCGCTCTGGCTGGTGCCGACATTTTCACAATGTGCTGTGCACTTCCACCTGTTAGGGCATAACCAAAGCCATCAATAGTTTGATAGGTTTCTTTGTTATTTACAGTAATGGTTGGCAGATTGTTTTTAGCTACATTAAAACTTAATTTACCTGCCTGTTTGCCGAATAAAACAGATCGATCGGCTTTGGTAAGCCAAACTTCAGGTTGGTTTTGAGCAATAACGGCAAGTGAAGAACAGGTAAAAATACAAACGATAAAAAGGCGAAGGAATTTGGTAGAAAGCATAGGGAAAAGATGAGCAGATTAAAAAAACAGGAAGAAAGATTTCGCTTTCTCCCTGTTAACAATTAAACATTAAGCGTGCATAGATGAGATGTTATTTTGAACCACCCCATTCTTTACTTTGAACTATTTTTGAATTTGCAAGCTCTCTTTCTGGTACAGGAAGAATTTCATTCTTTCCACCCACAAATCCCTTAAACGAAAGGTCCAACTGCCGCTTTTGTAGAATTTCGGCCAGCAAATTTTTCAACAAAATAACCGGTATTGGCATTTGCATGCTTGTAAGAAACAATCCCAGCTTTTTCTAAACTATCTAAGTTTGCTACCGTCGGTTTATTTCTCGGATCGAAGTGGATCAGATCGAAAAACTCCTGTGTAAAAGGCATTACACTCCAGCCCGATACATAGTCTGGCGCCTGAGCTGCAATTTTAGGAACGTAATTCCGTGGTCCTACCAAAATCCCCATCACGTTTCCTTCGCCGCTGCCTACTGTTCCCCATGCCATGTTAGATGTGGTATTGTAGGCCAGTTCGAGTACCGACTCGGAATTGAATTTATTTTTAACATTCCATAAATCAGCAAAATTTGGAAGCAGTTTATAACCATAAGTACTCGCACCTGGAGCTGTACCATTTACAAGTGCAAATTCTGCTGCTGCCGGTGCCCATTTCTCTTGCCACAAATAAACTTTACCCAATACAGCATGAACTGCACCTTGACCAAGACGACCAGCTTCTCCTGTCGGGATTGTTGATGGAAGTGCTGTTAGTGAAGCGGTTAAATCGGCTTCAATCTGTTTATAAACATCAGCTGGAGGTGCCTGCACAACATTAAACAGATTGTCTTTATCAACAGGTTCTAACAATAACGGTACATTCTTAAAGATACGAACCAGATCAAAATAGAAAATTGCTCTTAAAGCTTTTGCCTCAGCGATATACCTATTTTTTAAGCCGGCATCCATACTAATGCCTTCAATTTTCTTTAACAGTACATTGGCCCGGTAAATACCTGTAAAACCCTTGCCCCATAAGTAACTTGGCGCACCAGATAAAGACGTTACGGTATAGTTGTTCATTGCCTGAAGGTCCCCTAAATCTGAAGGGGAATCTCCACCTGCATAATGATCGTCAGAGCCCGAAGCAAAAATATTAAGCTTGGTTAAATAACCCGATGATTGATTGCCCAATTGATCGTAAACCGAAACCAAAGCATTAAATGCTTGCTGTTGATTTGCATAATAACTACTCTCCAAAACCCGTTCTCTAGGATTAACGTCCAATTGCTTTTGGCACGAAACCATTGCTTGAGCGGCCACCAATAAAGCCGCAAAGCATAAAATATTCTTTTTCATTTTTATTAAAAATTAAAATCCAACATTTAAACCAACCATAAATGAACGGGCCTGAGGATAAACACCTCTATCTACACCCAATACTGTTCCACCTATTTCCGGATCATAACCAGAATAATTGGTAATTGTCCAAAGGTTTTCACTCATTAAATAAACACGAAGCTTCTGTGCACCAATTTTCTGCGTAATTTTTGAAGGAAGATTGTAACCAATCTGAAGTGTTTTTAACCTAAAATAGTCGCCTTTTTCCAGGTATTTTTTCGAGAATTTTGTGTTGTTTCCGTTTGGATCTGTTTCTACAACCCTTGGTACAGTAGAAGAAGGATTACTTGGTGTCCAACGGTCTAAAATTGAACTTTGCCAGTTGGCATAAGTAACATCTAAACGTCTTAAGCC
>NZ_JBFTRT010000700.1:0-2348 GCF_056399685.1 Pedobacter sp. 01N416 | reverse complement strand
ATTGTAGGGATCGGTATAGGTCCGTTCAACCTGGGATTAGCTGCATTGTGTGCCCCTATCAGTAGCTTAACGACTTTATTTTTGGATCAGGAGAGCGAATTTAACTGGCACCCTGGCATGATGTTAAGCGATGCCACTTTACAGGTCCCCTTTATGGCTGATCTGGTAACCATGGCCGACCCAACCAGTCCGTACAGCTTTTTAAACTACCTTAAACAAACAGATCGCCTATATAAATTCTATATCAGAGAAGATTTTTTTGTATTACGAAAGGAATATAATGCTTATTGTAAATGGGCTATCAATCATCTGCAAAACTGCCATTTCGGACAGAAAGTAATCAGTGTAAATTACGCTGATGGTGTTTATCAGGTAGAAAAAGTTGATCAATCAAGCGGAACCAGTGAAACCATTTTCACTAAAAAAATAGTGCTCGGAACGGGAACTGCACCAAAAGTACCTGGTTTTATTAGGCCAGCTGAGCATAAAAATGCCATACATTCTTCAGCATATTTAAAGTTTAAATCTACGCTGCTGCAGCAAAAAACCGTAACGATTATTGGCTCAGGACAAAGTGCCGCCGAGATTTTTTACGATTTATTGCCTGAAACGGAGAATGGACTGAAATTAAAATGGTTTACCCGGCCTGATCGCTTTTTCCCGATGGAGTATTCGAAATTAACATTGGAGCTCACTTCTCCCGAATATGTAGACCACTTTTATAATCTGAGTGATGCCAAACGCAAACAGCTTTTAGGAAAACAAAATTCGCTGTTTAAAGGCATAAACTTCGAACTGATTAACCAGATTTTTGATAAACTGTACGAATTGAGTGTTGATGGCGAAAAGGTAAATGCTGAATTGATGCCTAACTGTCAACTGAACAATTTAACAGTAAACGCCGACGGAAAATATCAGCTCGATTTTTATCATACCGAAAGTGAAAAGGATTTTGCTGTTGATACTGATTTTGTGGTGTTGGCAACTGGTTACAAATATAATGAGCCTGGTTTCTTATCAGGGATAAACGATCGCATTGCACGTAATGCCGACGGACTTTTTCAAGTACACCGCAACTATGCTATTGATGTAAATGGAAATGAAATCTTTGTTCAAAATGTAGAACTGCATACCCACGGTTTCGTAACACCTGATTTGGGCATGGGTGCCTATCGCAATGCATCCATTATCAATGCCATTTTAGGCTTCGAAATTTATCCGGTAGAAAAACGGATTGCTTTCCAGCAGTTTAGCGTAACAGATGAAATACAGGAAAATGAATTATCTAACGCAGCGCTGCAATTATCTGAAGATTAAATTAATATTGATGGTCGGGGATTTGTAATCCAGACTATAGAGAACCGGATTTAAAATCCGGAGCACAAAAAGTCCAGATTACAAATCTGGACCAACCCAATATTTAAAATACTAAATACCATGAATTACAACAACTTCAATCACATAAAACCCTTAAACAAAGAAATTTGGGATAAAGTAAACCGCAATTATATTGCAAAATCGATAGTGGAGCTCATGCACGAAAAATTAGCTGAGCCAACATTGATCAGTACCAACGAACAAGGAAATTCTGATTTCCGTCTCGCTACAGATTCTGAAGATATTTATTATACCTTTTCAGGGCAACAACGTGCTTTAGATTACCTGCACATAGATAAACAAAGCATCAAAAAATTTGTAAATGGCGAAAGTGTAGCCGTAAACAACGCTCCTGCATTTTATACCGAACTACAGCAAACTTTTGGCATTAAACCCTTTACACTTGCCCATTTCGTAGAAGAAACCCTAAATACCTTATACGCCGATGCCTACATTCATCAAAAAGGCAGGTTAACCGCTGATGAATTAGCCAATGCTGATTACCAAACCATCGAACATCAAATGGATGGACATCCCTGGGCTACCATCAATAAAGGACGGATCGGCTTTAACCACAGCGATCAAGGTAAATACGCGCCAGAAGCTGCTCAAAGAACCCAATTGGCTTGGTTAGCGGTACATAAAACAAGGGCAGAATTTAAAAGTATCGAAAGTATTTCTTCATTTTCTTTTTATAATGAAGAACTCAGCTTAAAGCAGGTTCACGATTTTAATCAGGTATTAATTCAACAGCAGTTACCACCTGAAGATTATTTCTTCATCCCTGTGCACGAATGGCAGTGGAACAATAAAATCGTATTACAACTGGCACACGATATTGCGCATAATTTAATAGTCCCTGTCGGTTTAGGCAATGATGAATACATGTGTCAAAACAGTATACGTACCTTCTTTAATGTAAGTGAGCCTAAAAAACATTATGTAAAAACGGCTATCTCTATTTTAAACAC
>NZ_JBFTRT010000699.1:0-2350 GCF_056399685.1 Pedobacter sp. 01N416 | reverse complement strand
TTTTTAGCCAGAAACTTATCATAAATGGCCTTATCAACGGTTAAACGGATATTCATTTTCGAAAGCTCCAGCACATTGCTCAGCTCTTTGGAAACCACTTGTTTGTTTCCACTCGATTTTTTCTTCGCTGTTCTCGGTCCTAAGAAGGGTAAAAACTCCTTTAGGTAGAGCTGCGGGCTCGACATTTTTAAGTTCACCAATATTTTTTCGGGAGCAGTATAATACAGGTTAGCAAAGTTGGCAATGCTACAGCTTACATTAAGTTCGCTTTTGCCCAACTGGAAATGCCCGTTCTGTATCGATAAATCGTTCTGGTTGAAATTGATGTTTAAGGCACTTTTTACCAGATGAAGCCTACGAGGGATGTAAAGAATATCTGCATCGGCAATCTGTATTTTACCTGAAACAACAGGTTTTGTAAATCTGAAATTATCAATATCTGCCTTACAGTAAAGCCTTAAGTTGGCTGTTCCGTTTTTAAATTCAAAATCGTTCGTGCCTAACGAATTGTTTAAATTGGATAGGGGAAATTGCGAGGTTACCAACCCGGTAGCAATTGGACGCGATAAATTATTCACTGTGAAAGTGTCGATCTTAAGCGGTGCATTAAAATATTTTGCCGTAAGTCTGTGGAATTTGATGGATGAATTTTCATCACCAATAATACCACCAACGGTATCCCGATTGGTAAAGGAACCATCAAAATTACAGGCCGTTAATTTGCCTGCCGGAATAGAAACCACATTATCCCGAACGGTTATGCCTACTTTGATCAAGGGATCTCCGTATTTCCCTGATCCGTCATCAACAATATTTCCCCGGATATCGATCGGTTTTTCTATGCCGAACTTTAAGAGTTTTGAGGAGATATTAGGCGATAAGAGTAAGGCAACATCTTTGAATAAAATATCATCAACAGCTATGCTAATGGCAAAAGCAGATTTATCCAATTCTATTTTGGCCCCGATTTTAAAAGGGTGCCCGCCAATGTTCAAGATTTCGGGACTCAGTATTACTGCATCCAATTCGCGGCTGTAATGTGCATTTAATGTTCCATCTAAAGTTTTGTCTTTTATAAAGCTTCCTTTTCGGGTATTAAAGGCGAAACTGTTCACTTTCGTCATTAACTTGATTTTACCTGTCCAGCCGCTATCAGGATACTGCATTCTGCCCTGGATCTGATCGATATCGAAATTGAATAACTTGAATCTCTTTTTGTTATCTAATATCAGGCTAACCTTATTAAAATCTATTTTTTTGACTTCTAATGCGGAAGATTTTGGTGACGATTTTTTCTCGTTTTTCGGCTTGCTTTTAAAAATACTTGTGTTGCTATAACCAGTAGAATCGGTGTAGATATAAATAGCTGCATTGTTGATGGCAATCTGTTTAATGTTAATGTTCCCCACAATAAGCGAAAGTACGTTTAGCGATATATCTATATCCTGCGCTTTTAAAAGATCGTGTTTATGTTGGTTCCATAAACTATCTCTCAGTAAAACGCCGTTTAAGGATACCGAAACCCCGGGAAAACTTTTCAGGAGTGTTGGCTCCATGCTTGTAGCGGTAATTTTTCCGTTTAAATTTTTATTGAGCTGTGATAGGATAGAAGCGAGTACTTCTTTTTTATTTCTACTGATGTAAAATGCTCCTGCCAACCAGGTGAGGATAATCAGAACAACAATAACCGATATAATTTTTAAAGAGATTTTGAGCCAGCGCTTCATAGACATTATTTGATTTAACCAATATAATGTTTTTTGCCAGCTAATTGTTTGAGCAATAGTGAAAATAATGTAGGATATTACTACGGGTTTTAAGGATTATTTTCCTAAAAGTGATTCGAGATCAGGATGGTATTGTGAGGTTAAGAAATGTGTAATGGAGAAATCGGCCAATCGATTGATGTAAAACGGATCTTCCATCAGGATTTTTTTTAAAGCTTCTTCATCCTTTGCCAGTGCTAAAATGATTCCACCAGTTCGGGGTACTTTTCTGCCCGAAGCAACAAAAATGTTTTTTTCATAGTATTTCTTTAAATATTGGACATGGGCCTCCATATGTTCATCCAACTCGGTTAGCGGAACAATATATTTAAGATCTACAATGAACATATGGCTTACAATAAATGGGCAAAAACAGTAGAATGCCAGCTGTTTTGGAATGGCACTTCCCATTTGCTTTCCAACTCTGCCAGATTTTGTACCATATTGTTAAAAACAATCGTTTCTGGTGTTACCTGTTTGATATTTACCAAAGTTTCAAAATCTTCTTTGCTGTTTACTACAACTTCTCCATTTACTTTATAGGCAATATTGAAGCGGTTAAAAAGGTCTACATGGTATTCCTG
>NZ_JBFTRT010000698.1:0-2362 GCF_056399685.1 Pedobacter sp. 01N416 | reverse complement strand
ATAAACTTCAGCCAAAAGTTGCATGGCCATAAATTTATTTGCCCTGCCATACATTTTGCCTTTGGTATTAGTTTTTACCGATTCAATATCAGGAAGATTTGCTGCAGCAAAAAGCAAATCTGCTACGATGAGGTTGTTTACATCGGCTATTGGTGCCCTTACAAAATCTATTTTAGGTCCTGTCAATGCATGCGTAACCAGCGGTACACCACCAAACAAAGTAGCTAAATTATTATAAGCATAAGCCCTGAAAAACTTAGCTTCGGCACTTACTGAATTTTTACCTGCTGCACTTAAAGTGGTAACACTTGGATTTTCTATACCATCTAAAATAATATTCGTTAAGTTAACCATGATATAGTTTCTATTCCAGGTGCGGCCGGCACCAACATCTAAAGATGTTAATAAAGCGTAGTTATAGTAAGGTATTTCTACACCTTGCTGGTTATTTGTTGCATTTGCAACATCGGTTCCTACCTGCCAAACACTTGGCCAGCCTTGTTGATCGGCCCAGGAGAATATAGTACTGGTATGATTATATAAACCAATTAGTGAGGCTTCAAACCCAAGTGAATCGGTAAGTGTTAATGGTGTATATGAAGAAAATGGTTTCTCATCTAAGTAAGATTTTTTGCAAGATGAAAATGCAATAAATAATATGGATAAAGATGCGAATATGGTTATATATTTTTTCATGATGATGATAATTAACGTAATGAAACATTTAAACCCAGAACGAAAGTTCTTGTTATTGGATAATTATTTGTCCAATCTGCCGCGAATGCCTGCTGATTAGCTCCAGAATTCCCTGATCCTCTACCATAAGTAGTTTGCTCGGGATCCCAGCCTACCCAATTGGTGAAAGTGTGCAGGTTACGGCCACTTGCATAAACGGTTAAACTACCCAGGTGAAGTTTATCTAAAATGTGTTGTGAAAATACATAGCTTAATGTTACATCCTTGAT
This sequence comes from Pedobacter sp. 01N416, assembly GCF_056399685.1. Lineage (NCBI taxonomy): Bacteria > Pseudomonadati > Bacteroidota > Sphingobacteriia > Sphingobacteriales > Sphingobacteriaceae > Pedobacter > Pedobacter sp. 01N416. The sequence goes on along the minus strand of NZ_JBFTRT010000698.1, from coordinate 1,397 downwards.
TCTGGTGTAACTCGCATCAGATGCATAACCGTATCCTAAAGTATTATTGTAAGACAAAGCCGGGCGGGTTTGGCTTTGGTTTTCAGGAGTCCAGTAACCGATCTCAGCTGGCGTATTTCTTCTACCTGTTTCATCGCCATAGGTTAAATCAGGATTGTTTCTCGTTATACCCTGCGCAGTTTGAATAAATACGCTTAAATTAATATTTTTATAATGAAAAGTGTTGGTTATACCACCGGTCCATTTCGGGGCGGTTTGTCCAAGAATGGTTCTGTCATCACCAGTAATTTTTCCGTCACCATTTAAATCAGCAAACTTTAAGCTACCTGGTTTTGCTGTTGGATCCTGCTTAGAAACATCTTCGCCCGTTTGCCAAACACCAGTCATTTTGTAATCATATACGACATTGATGGGCTGTCCTATAAACCACCTGTTTCCCAAGTCATCTTTACCATCGCCATACAAATCGTCGATCTTATTTTTATTGGTCGCAAAAACAACCATTGTTTCCCAACGGAAGTCTTTTCCTGCAATGTTTTGAGTATTCAAAGTTAGCTCTAAACCATTATTGGTCGTTTTACCAATGTTTTCTAAAACTCTTGAGTAACCAGTAATAATTGGCAAGCTTCTATTCAGTAACAAACCACTTGTTTTATTCTGGTAGGCTTCTACACTACCTGTAACCCGGTTATTAAGGATTCCAAAATCTAAACCAATGTTTGCCGTTTTGGTGGTTTCCCATTGTAACATGATATTACCCAAATTATTTGGGATAACCCCAATTGTACTTATTCCGTTAAAAGGAGAACGGGAAGAACCTTCAGTGGTGATGGTATTATAAACACCAACAGCTTCATTACCAGTTTTGCCATACGATAACCTCAATTTCAAATTGCTGATAAGTTTAACATTTTTCATGAAATTTTCGTTAATAACATTCCAGCCAATTGCTGCCGATGGGAAAACACCATACTTGGTTGTATTTGCACCAAATACGGATGAACCATCTCTACGTGCCGTTAAAGTAAATAAATAGCGGCTATCATAGGAGTAAAATAAACGGCCCATCTGTGAATTCAGCCCATATCTATCGCGATAAGAACCACTTGTTTGTGTAGCACCTGCCCCTAGGTTATCCAAACCTAATTCATCATTAATAAAGCCGGTAGCACCTGCTGTGGTTGAATTGTATTTACGTTCTTGTGCACTATATAAGGCAGTAAAATCGAAATGATGCTTTTTAATATCCTTAGAATACGTTAAGATATTTTCTATAGTATAACTGTTGGTAGATGCATTAACACTTCTTGCAGTTCCATTATTATCATTTGCTAAGCGCCCTATGTAACTACCTGATCTTTCAGGAAAATAAGTATAACCAGCGTTTAACCTAAATT
>NZ_JBFTRT010000697.1:0-2366 GCF_056399685.1 Pedobacter sp. 01N416 | reverse complement strand
GTTTGGGTCTTTCCTTTTTAATTGGATCAGTAAACATTCTTTCAGATCTCTTGCACCAATGCCTGGAGGGTCGAAACTTTGGATCAGTTTTAACATTTCCAGTACATCCTCTTCTTCAACCATAACATTTTGAGAAAAAGCAAGGTCATCAATCATGGAGCCTAGCGGACGGCGTAGATAACCATCATCATCTAAACTGCCTATAATTTGTTTGCCAATAATAAAATCCTGGTCGGATAGGGGAATAAGGTCTAATTGCTCCTGTAAACTTTCAAAAAAAGTACTTTCAATGGCAATTGGTGTTTCTTTTTTCTCTTCATCGTCATCACCGTTATTATAGTTGGTGCTATAATCATTGGTAGAATCGTCCTGTAAATAATCATCTACATTAAATTCATCCATGCTGGTGTCTTCTGATGATTGTTCGTAATCTTCAGGCCCATCATTCAGATCATCATATTCGCTCTTTGGCTCATCCTGAGTCATTAAACTTGGATCTTCAAGTGCTGGGTTTTCTTCAAGTTCTTCTTTTACACGGGTATCTAAAGCAACGGTTGGCACCTGCAACAGTTTAATAAACTGTATTTGTTGCGGTGATAACTTTTGTAATAATTTTTGTTGTAAGTGTTGCTTTAGCATAGTAAATATAAAAGAATGGGGCAAAAATAAACAATAGATTTCAGATATTCTGCTGAATTGACTTAAATGCTATCGATATGTTTGGTTTTAAAATTATTTCATAAACATTTGTATTGAGTTTAATGTTTGCTACTTTAGTGAATAAATAAACTAAAACTTAATAAAATATGGGCTTTGTAAAAGAATTTAAAGAATTTGCCATTAAAGGGAATGCTTTCGATTTGGCGGTAGGCGTAATTATAGGTGGTGCTTTTGGTAAAATTGTTACCAGCGTAATCGACGATTTAGTGATGCCTATTGTAGCTGCAATGGTTGGTAAACCAGATTTTAGCAGCATTTATTTTGCAATGGGTAAAGGTGCCGAACTGATTCCAAAGGGTGCTTCGCTGGCAGATGCTAAAAAGGCCGCACCAGATGCATCTATATTTGCTTATGGTAACTTTATTACGGTAGCCATTAATTTCTTATTGCTGGCTTTAATTGTTTTTATGATGGTTAAAGCAATTAATAGAATGAAAAAGAAAGAGGAAGAGGTGGCAGTTGCAGCACCGGTAGTACCAACGGCAGAAGAAACCCTTTTAACCGAAATCAGAGATCTGTTAAAAACAAAAGCATAATATATAAAAGCCGTCCCGATGCAAAAAAGGGGCGGCTATTTTGTTTTAATAACTTCTTTTTACATTTGGATCGGTTATAATGATATAATCGCCGAGTTTTTTAAATTTTCCCCAATCGGGATTGGCAAAGCTTTCATCAGAAAATGATGAAATGTTCAGGATTTTTAGTTTTGGATTGGTCTGAGCCAGTTTCACCAATGTTCCCAGTTTTTCGTCGCTGTGGAAACGTCCATTAAGCTGAAAAACCTTAAAGCCTCTGTTTGCCTTAAGAAACTTATTTATAGACCATGCCATGGTCGCATCCCATAAATTTTGCGTTTGGTAAATTTTCATCGAGCCCATGCTGTGGCCACCCAAAGTTTCTGTAAATTTTTCATAATACCTACCCTGAGCCGTATCAATAGGTAAGGGTGGTAAAAAATTAAATGATGTTTTTGGGAAATTTTCTAAAACTTTAAGCCCTCCCATAGTAACAGCATTGCTGTAACGCGTAGCGGCATTTGCAGCAATAACTTTTAGCTTATTTTGTTTGGCATACTCCATTAAAGGTTTATAATCTTTGTAATTGCCCCAGGCCCTGCCTTCTTTAATAAAGTTCTTTTCTGAAATTAATCCTGCCAGGTATTCATCTACCTCAGGTTGTACATCGGTATGGAACATTTCTAAAGACAGTGCCGTTTTTAATGGATATTTTGAATGAAGTCTTTTAAAAAGCTCTGCTTCCAGATAATGGCCTATAGAATCGTTGTGGTCTTCGCCAAAGAATAAAACATCAGCCTGGTTCATATCAGTAACAATGTCGTCCATTGATATGGATTTCTGTTTTTTTACATCGTAAATCTTATAATGGTTACTTATTTCCTGTGCACACAAGCTGGTAGAAATAGCAAAAACAAACATTAATAGTGAAAATTTCATACCGTCAAAATAACAAAATAATTTTCACCGATAAAATAAGGGCACTTACCGTCTTTTACCGAGTTCTTGCACCTTGTGTATATTATGATGTAGTGCTTATTAATACTTTTGGATTATTAAATATGAACACACATGGATAATCTTAATAAAAACGATAACAACCACATTAAAAACTCAGGAAGAGTTTGGAGT
>NZ_JBFTRT010000696.1:0-2369 GCF_056399685.1 Pedobacter sp. 01N416 | reverse complement strand
ACCATGTACATATCCGCCAATAATACCTTCGCGGGTAATGTCTTCAGTATGCGCAAAAAATTCGTCAGGTAAGTGCATGGTAAACAAAGTATCTAAACGGGTTGCAAATTTCTTTTTGCCACCCATCATTTCAATCAGTGAAGCCGGATCCTGCGGAACAAAGAAACTGTAGTTCCAGCTGTTTCCTTCAATAAAACCCTGCCCTTCAGTATCTTTTGGATCAAATTGCTTTTTAAAAGAGCCATCTGCCAATTTAGGGCGCATGAAACCAGAAGCACTATCGTAGTTGTTTTTCCAGTTGTTAGAACGTTTGATAAATTCGTCGTAAACATCCATACGGTTTAATTTCTTGGCCAGTTGTGCAATCGACCAGTCATCGTAAGAATATTCTAAGTTATTGGAAACCGAAATGCCCGATTTTTCTGCCGGGATATAACCTTTATCCATATAATAGCCGATTCCCTCGTAGTCGCGGTGTTTTGCTGTTGCAATACAGGCATCCAATGCTTTGTTCGCATCGCCATTGTAGGTGCCTTTTATAATCGCATCAGAAATTACAGAAACACTGTGGTAACCACTCATGCACCAGTTATCGTTGGCATAATGCGACCAGATCGGCAACATGTGCAAACTACTCTGATCGTAATGCGCCATCATCGATTTTACCATATCATTACTTCGGCTTGGCTGCATAATATTAAAGAATGGATGTAAGGCCCGGTAAGTATCCCAAAGCGAGAATGTGGTGTAATTGGTAAAGCCTTCAGCTTTATGTATCCCCTGATCTAAACCTTTATACTCGCCATTAATATCGGTATAGGTTGTTGGATTGATAAAAGCATGATATAAAGCGGTGTAAAAATTGATTTTATTATCGTTAGAAGTAGTTACCTGTATTTTATTCAATTCTTTATTCCAGGTAGCCTGTGCCTGAGCCTTCACTTTTTCGAAATCCCAGCCCGAAGTTTCTGCACGCATATTTTGCAAAGCATTTTCCTGGCTAACCGGCGATAAAGCAAATTTAATTTTAATCTTCTCTCCTTCCTGGGTATCGAAGTCGAAGTACATTTTCAGTTTTTTGCCTGCAATTTCAGGAAAGTTCTGCTCCTGGTTAAACTTGCCCCAAAAGCCTCTATAAGCCTGTTTGGCATCGTAGCTTTTACGTCCGTAGCTTTTAAAAGGTTTAGAAAAGCTCATCGCAAAATATACGGTTCTGGTTCTGGCCCATCCATTGGTTTGGCGGTAACCGGTAATCAGGGTATCGTTCACTACGCGAACGTAAGTCCAAACGGTTTTTTCTTCGTAATTGTAAATACCGGCCATCAGATCGAGAATAATGTGYGATTGATCCGATTTAGGAAAAGTATATTGATGCATCCCTACCCTCGTGGTCGAAGTTAATTCGGCGGTAATGTTATCATCATCTAATTTTACTTTGTAATAACCGGCCTCTGCAACTTCATTGGTATGCGAAAATGCCGAACGGTAACCACTTTTCGGATCTGATGCAGTACCAGGATTCAATTGCAATTTACCTTGTGTAGGCATAATGAGAAAATCACCCAAATCGGAGTGACCAGTACCGCTAAAATGGGTATGACTAAAGCCGGTAATGGTTTTATCTTCATATTTATAACCCGCACAGTATTTATATACATCGCCATTGTATTTTCCGTTTACTTCGTAAGATAAAGTATCCGTTTCGGGACTTAGCTGTACCGAACCAAATGGAACTGTTGCGCCTGGATAAGTATGCCCCATTTTAGACGTACCAATAATGGGCTTAACATACTGCACCAGATTCTGTTRTGCCGATGTAACCAGGACCGATAGCAAAAGACAGGGCAGGATAATTTTTTTAATCATATCTTTTTAAAATTTAGCTTGTTTTGTTGAAAATTCTAAGGTATTAATTTATCTTCAAATATGTATAAAACATATAACTAAAACGTTTAAGTAAAATAAAAAATACATTTAATAAGCTTGAAGATACAATTTATTGCGGTTTCCCTTCAAGTTTCGAAAAGCTGAGTGATTTATGTGAGTTTTTTGTAATTGCCAAAGACCACAGACTTTATAATGTAAACCTGATGGAACGGAAAGCCCGGAGGTGAGGTATCCCGATTCATCGGGAAGGACTTGAAGGGATAGCAGGACTACTGACAGCCACTAACACCGGACCACCCATTTTCAAAATATTACTGAACACCTGAGCCACTTTAGCGCATCTAAGTGATAAGCAAGTTATTTAACAACCGCTTTTTACAAGTAACTGACTTGCTTTAAATAATTTCAGCTAAATAAACCTTATTTTTGCATCCAATATTTTTAAGATGAGTAAACACGGTAGAATTCTGGTTGCCATGAGT
>NZ_JBFTRT010000695.1:0-2370 GCF_056399685.1 Pedobacter sp. 01N416 | reverse complement strand
CACTAAAAACTTTGTCAATTTTGCTGGTCGCCCTTTATTATTTACATCGCCACATAATTTGCTTGTAACCGAATATGAACGTGTAAATACCTGGGAGGAGGTAGCGGGGTTATTACTATAATATTAATCATAGGGGTCGACTTAAGTCGACGCCCATGAATGCAATTAGTTAATATAATCCTAAAAATTAAATTCGCCTACCAGGTTTCCGCCGCTACTTCCAGCCGCCATAGGCAATACAATTACTTTTCTTTGTTGTTTACCTGTGGCATATCGGGTATAAATCTCGGCAGTTACGGTTGTTGGTCCGCTAATGTTAATCTGCCTATCACCGTAATAGTTAACTTCGATTTTATATTTTCCCTTTATTGCTTTTTTAATCATAAATTGTTCAGGGCCATAACCTGATGTAAAATCGTTGCTGATCCTGCCACCTATTTTTGTTCTCGAATTTCCATAAAATCCTTTTTCACCAGTTGGGTCGGTTAGCCATAGATCGATATCAGTATCATTCTTATTCCAGTTGAGCACCACGCGCACATCTACTGGCAAAGGCTGGATTAACCTTTTATCAATCCCTTTGGTACTTAAGCTATTGTTATGTTTTGCAATCAGGTTATTGATTTCGGATATCACAATCTCCTCGATTCCTTGATCTCGATCGGCAATCTGACTGTTATAACTTTGGGTAAGTACCTTATATAAATGATCAAGCGCAGCCTGGTATTGCCCATTATCTGCTAGTGCCAAAGCATAATCGCGGTAACTCTGCGCATCCATAGGCCTCCATTGCAAAACCTTCTGCGTAATAAAAAGTTCATCTTTATAATTTCCGGTCTGCTTTAATTTATAGGCCAAAGTTTTATATAAATCGGCATTTTCGAGGTCCAGATCGGCAATATTACTTAAAATGGTGAGTGCCTTAACACTATCTTTCTGCTGATAAAACCAATTGGCCACATCAAAATAAAACATTGGTGTTGAAATGTATTTCGAGCGCATTTTCAAATAAGCCGGATAAGCACTGTCTGGTTTTCCAACCAGGTTTTTCATATAATCTTTATCACTTTTAAATTCGGGGATAACGATGGCGGGCTGGGTTTCTACCGTTCCTGTGGATCGTGTAATATTAAGCCCCGCTAATTTTCCCTGCAACAGACTCATTATTTCATTTGATGAACCTCGTTGTAAATCTTTTCCACTAACGGTTACTGCTGAGCCTGTAACGGATGATTTTCGCTGAGTACCGTATCCCACGACCACAACTTCATTAAGGGCGTTGTTTTCGCTAGTGGCCAATTCCTGCTTCGCAGCCGCAGCTGGCATTCTCATCTGACTTGCCGATTCTGCTCTTCTTCTCTCGCGTACTTGCTCAGCAACAAGCGCGCTTCTTCTTCCTTCGCCAACTGGATCAGAAATTGCAATATTGCCTGTGGGATCTCCATTTACATCCCTTTGCCCTGGATCAGGATATCTCTCTTCCCTCTTTCCTGGTTCTTTATAGTAGAAATCGGTATTCCACCAGGTTTTCAGTTCTTTGGTCATTGCTATCGCAGCATTGATTAAATCCTGCTTACGTTCCAGAATTGCTGTTCTGCGCTGCTTTAAAGCCGCATTGTAGGCCTGTTGCAATTCAACAGGAGGCACAATATCATAACGCAGGTAATCATCAAGATTTTCTAACACGATGAGGCTGGTATTACGGGTAACGATGCCAAACTGTTTACTCAAAACACTAATATCATCCTTATTATCCTCATATTGAATGTCCATTTCAGTAATTTTCTTCTGTGCCCAAACGCGGCTAACATCAATACTGCTCAAAGTATGCTCCGTAGCATTTAACCGAACAACCTGTTCTGAAACAACAGTATTTCCAAAACCAAACTGCAACGTAAATTCCGTATTAAACGCATTCATAATACCGGCCAGCGAAAAATGCCCGTTTACGGTTACTTTCATTGAAGGATAAGTCTGCCTTACATCTACTCCATTTTTAATCCCTAAAAACTGAAGGTTTTGCTGATTCAATTGTTTAAAAGCCTCAGCAACCGAGGTGGAATTGAGGTTTACAAATTGTCCGCCGGTTTTCATACTGATAAATTTCAAGGTGCTATAATCAGCTTTAAACGCTGTGTTGATACAATGAACCGGTTTATTTAAGCTAACCGTATTTTTTCCGAATGTCGAAAGTCCATCAGTAAATAAAATATATTCGTCGGCCTGCAGGCTTTTAGTGTTTATGGCGCTGAAATTTGTTCCCCCATCATACACTAGATTCTTCAGTTTATCTTTTAACTGTGTCCAGTTACCATTTGAGATGACAAAAGTGCCTGCGTTTTTAAAACCATTATTAACCAAGCCTAACTG
>NZ_JBFTRT010000694.1:0-2371 GCF_056399685.1 Pedobacter sp. 01N416 | reverse complement strand
CAAATCGGAGTTGGATTACAAACTGCTTTTTAACACGCTGTTTAAAGTATCTGAAACCAATTTAAATGACGCTAAAAACGGTCAGGCGCTAAAAGTTACGTATACCGACTATCAAAAATTAAACGAGTCATTATTCCCTAGTGCATTGCAGATCAAAACACTATCTAAAGCAAAACGGATAAACATCGACTTACAGTTTGTCAAAATTGATGGCAATGTTCCGGTCGATTTTCCGTTTAATGTACCAAAGAGATTTACGGTTGTAAAGTAGGTTTAAAAACTACATTCACATACTCTATCAATGATTTGCCAGGTTAGGTACTGCATTAGTACAGCGGCTCTGGCAATCTTTGTTATGTATGAAGATTGAGTGAAGACAGTTCTGTAATAAGTAATTATGACTTTAGTATCTCGATTTTAATATTTTTTACTACAAAATTTTTATACTTTTGGCTTAATGAAGCTACAAAAACTCCTATTTATCCTTTTTTTAAGCGTGTTAACCCTTTCGGCGGTTGCACAAACTGAAAGCCAGCTCAGAAGGAAAAAAGAAGCTATACAACGCGAAATTGAACAGCTTCAAAAGAATTTGAATAAAACTGCCAGTGGTAAAAAGCTTACTATACAGCAGATTAATACTATAAATGCCCAGATTAGGCTGCGCCAGGATAAGATCGGTACAATCAACTCTGAAATAAAAAATCTGGATAACCAAATCTCTCAGAACACAAATACCGTACATACGTTGCAAGGTCAGTTGGGCGATCTTAAAAAAGAGTATGCGGGAATGATTCGTTTTGCACAGCGCAACAGAAATTCATACGATAAAATGATGTTCATTTTTGCGGCGAAGGATTTTAACCAGGCATATAAAAGAATAAAGTATTTACAGCAGTTTAGTCAATACCGTAAAAAACAGGCTGGATACATTGAAAATACGCAGCAAGATCTGAACGGCAAGATTAAGGTCCTGGATAAAACACTCAGGGAAAAAAGTGATCTGTTGAAGGAACAGGAAAGAGAGCGTGAGCGTTTAAGCAAGGATAAAAGCAAACAATCAGTAGAATTAAACAAACTGAGCAAGGACGAAAAACAGTTTAAACAGGATATTTCCAGTCGTAAAAAACAACAGGCTCAGATAGACAGGGCCATTAGTGCTGCAATTCAGCGGGCAATTGAAGAAGCGAGAAGGAAGGCCGCAGAAGAGGCAAGAAGAAAAGCGGCTGAAGAAGCACGGATTGCGGCGGCAAAAGCCAAGGCTGAAAATAGACCCGTACCTACTGCACCAGCTACACCAACCGCTAAAGCAAAATCGACAGGAGAATTGCTTACTGCAACACCTGAGGCAGCCAGATTATCGGCAGGTTTTGAAAATAACAGAGGAAGGTTACCTTGGCCTGTAGCAACAGGAACAATAACCGAAAGGTTTGGTTTACATAAGATCGACCAGGCAAGTTATACCAACGATGGAGTAGATATCACTACAACTGATGGGGCAACTGTTAGAAGTATATTTGCAGGTAAGGTTGTTATGGTGCAAAATATTATGGGCAGAACTGCCGTAGTAATTAACCACGGCGAGTACTTTACAGTGTACCAAAACTTAAGATCGGTTAGTGTGAGTGTAGGTAATTTAGTTGAAACCAAACAGGCGATTGGGATTGTGGCAAATACAGGTGACGACGCCATTTTAAAATTCCAGATTAGAAGAGGCCAGGGAACTTTAAATCCTGAAGCTTGGATTAGTAAATAAACTTAAGACAAGTTAAAATGTCTATATTTGTATAAATTATATTAGTGATGTATCAAGGCACGTTATTAGAGTTTTTAAACATGGGTGGATCAGAGATCGTACTCATTTTAGTGGTGGTTCTATTGTTGTTCGGAGGTAAAAAATTACCTGAACTTGCAAGAGGACTAGGGAAGGGAATCAGAGAGTTCAAAGATGCCTCTGATGGTGTTAAGCGTGAAATCCATAGGAATATCAACGCAATGGATTTAGATAAAGAAGAAGCAGAAGAAACAGCGGTAAACCATAGTCAACGTCATCATCCAACAGAAGAATCACCGGTTGATGAAAAAATAGAGGCAAGTGAGTCACACATTGATCTGAGCAAGCCTACTGACGAAAAAATTGTAACTGACAAAGAAAAAGTTTAAACAAAAAAATCATGTTAAATACAACAATAGCAGCAATGCTTGGAACACCAGAAATTATCATTATTGCGATAGTGGTATTGTTATTATTTGGTGGTAAAAAAATTCCTGAACTAATGAGAGGTTTAGGTAAAGGTGTTAAAGAAAACTGCGCAAACTCAGGATGTATTATCCCCTGCGTTAATTACAACAACTCCGGTAACCAGGTATAATT
>NZ_JBFTRT010000693.1:0-6386 GCF_056399685.1 Pedobacter sp. 01N416 | reverse complement strand
AACCTACACAGCATACATTAACCAGTTTAGATAAAGCTATTTTAAATGAGTTAAAAAATAAATAACATTTTGATTTTCTTCTGGTTAACGCCTCACTAACCAAATATTAAATCATTACCTATGAAAATTAAAACGTCAATTGCAACAATGGCCGTTATGTTAAGCGCGTGCTTAATGGGCTGTGAAAAAAAAGAATTAACAGAAACTCCGCTCGAAATTGAAAAAACGGAGGTCACGGATGCTCAAAAAGCAGACGCAGAATCGGTTGGTGCTGCAGGAATTGCAGGTGTAAATTGGGCAGATGGCCGCGACAATTTTGTTGATGGCTGGGTAATCCCCTCAGGGTTAACCGCTGGTGATGATTACACCACGGTATCAGCAAAAGCAAATGCAATATTAACGGGTTTCCAAAATAACATGCCGGGTGTAAATACGGTAAGGTTACCAATTAACCCGCCAAGTGTATCCGATTCGTGGTGGGGCGCATATACCGGGGCAATAGATCGCGCTTTAAGTAAAAACATGAAGGTTATACTTGCTTGTTGGGAGAGTGCATCTTCCCATAATGGTACTATCGATGACACTACTCAGTTTTGGGCCATGTGGCAAACCGTAGTTAATAAATATGGAAGTAATGCAAACGTGTATTTCGAACCCATGAATGAACCCTATGGTTATACATTGGCCCAATTAACCACTATTTATGCCGAATGGCTTTCCCGTTACCCCAATGTAAGCAAAGGCCGGATTCTTCTAGGTGGTACTGGCTACTCGGAAAATGTAACAGCCGTTGGCGCTGATAGCCGATTTTCGAGCTGCCTCTTATCCCTGCATAACTATGCATTTTGGGCTACCAGAACACAATCGGCCTGGGAAGCTGACTGGCGAAACCGTTTTGGTAATTATGCAAGCCGTACCGTGGTTACCGAATACGGTGCAGCCATGACTACGGGTAAAAATTATACCGGTTCTGTTGGTAGCGATAATGAAATTGCCTATATAGTTGGTTCTACCAATGTATTTAGAAACGATAAGGTTGCCAGTGTGTACTGGCCAGGGCTTACAACATGACAGCATCTGAGGTGACATCGCCTTTATGATACAATCTCTTTTGCTTTATCACGATAAACATACTTAATTGCCAAAAATCTCATCAGGAAATGGTACTGCTTTTCCGGTCGCTTTTTCTACAGGCATTTGTGCCCCACGTTCTTTTAAGGTTTTGCCTAAAAGTATAGCCAGCTTTTTCATTTCAGTGGGATTAGTTGATGAAAGACTATGCTGCTCACCAATATCTTTGCTTAAATCGTAGAGTTCAAATTTTTGTGTGCGCATCTGGTAAATCAATTTCCAGTTGCCAAAGCGAATGGCGCTGTAATAATTTATTCCAAGTACTGCTTCATCTTTAACAGTAGTCCATTTATTGGGGAAATGAAAAACTAAGGGCCTATCCTGAAGTTTAACTTCTGGGCGTTTTAATGTGGCGAACAGACTTAATCCATCCAATTTTTGGATGATTTTTGGCGCTTTAATTCCAGCTATTTCCAATATGGTCGGAAAAAAATCATCAATAATTACCGGGTTTCGATTCACCGAGTTAGCAGGAACGGCAAGGGGCCATTTTACAATCATTGGCTCGCGTACACCACCTTCGTAAACAGAGCCCTTACCCGATTTGAAAGGATAATTGTGTGTGTTTACAGGACCTCCTCTTTGGTGTGCATCTAAACCGCCGTTATCGCTCATGAAAATGATCATCGTGTTTTTATCCATACCTTTTGCTTTCAGGAAATCCATGATATCACCCAAACTTTTATCCATTCCTTCTACTAAACTGGCATATTTGGCTTCAGTACTGTCTAAACCTGCATCGTAATATTTTTGCACAAATCTTTTATCGGCCATAATGGGTGCATGAACAGCATAGTGGGCCATATTAAGATAGAAGGGTTCTTTTCTGGCTATTGGAATGGTAAGGGCTTTTTTTGCTTCAATGGTTAGTGCTTCTGTTAAAAAAGTGTCAGAATCGTAATATTCCTCTAAATCGGGTACTGCCTGTGCCTGCGCTTTCCCAGGCATGTTGCCATAACGTTGTTCAGCAAGATAGCTTTGCGGATGGCCTGCCGCATGCCCGGCAATGTTAACCATAAAGCCAAGGTTATAAGGGTTGGCTCCAGGCGTTCCCATCGAGCCCCAATGCGCTTTCCCTACATGTATAGTATAATAACCAGCATCCCTTAGCAGTTTTGGGAAAGGAGTCGCTTTAACAGCCTTTTCTATATCCGAATCGGGACTAAAACCATTGATATTCCAACTTAAAGGTGAGAATTGCTCATCTTTTTCATCGGTATTGTTGTTTTTTTGAGGCAACGTTTGCTGCATCACTGCGTTTATAGCAGCGTGAAATAATATTTGGATAACTACACGAAGGCTATTTTAACTTATTTGTCGGCTTTTACAACAAAGCAGATGAAAAGAAAGAAAAAAGATATTTTTTTAAGGTGCTTAACCCTGTGAACCCTAAATGTTTAACTGTTTTTTATTTAGTTAATGTTAAGTTTTTATTAAATAGATTGACTTTGTTCTTTGCGGGAATGAATTTAATTTCTAACTTCGCAGCCTCGAAAGGGACAAAATGATTCCGTAGCTCAGCTGGTAGAGCATTACACTTTTAATGTAGTGGTCCTGGGTTCGAATCCCAGCGGGATCACCAAAGGCGCAAGAGATTGCGCCTTTTCTGTTAAAAATATCCTTTAAACGGGTTTTCTACAAAAAGCATATCAGGAAAATCAATAAAAATCACCAACTAATTCCCATGAATATCACCTTTGGGCTGTTGTAATTTTCTGAAGACTAAGGTGTGTAAGAACAAAATGGTAGCTGGCGCAAATGCGGGGAACCAAACGAACGGAAATATCGCCATTTCCCGGAGATTCCCATTCGCACCGGTGATCACCGCGATCACCAGCAGGTTGATAATGTCCAGCATGCCGAAGATATTCCAGGCATAAACGGCGGTTTTCCACCCTGGTTTTTGTTTGGAGGCCATCCTTGCCACCGGTAGGGTCAAAAGCGCGGTAATGATGTCTCCCAGCCCGGCTGAAAAAGCAAATTCGGCAGGAAGTAAATGATTGCCATAAAGGATGATAAAAAATACTCCGACCAGCCTGAATATATGGATCGCGATCAGGGACTCCAGTTTAATTGAGTGAAGTAATGTCTTGACTAAGCCAGTATTTCCAATGAATCCGAATAAAATGAACAATAGGGGCATACCCGCCCAAACCATCACTTTAGGCGGTAAAGAATTAACATCAAGTATACCCTTTAAAGCAAGTACGGAAACATAAGCCAGATAAAGCATATAAAAACCAAAAATACAGAACTGTATATTCCTGGATTTAGGCAGCGTCAATCCAGCATCTAAAGCTGCCTGTTTTACCCGTTTTGTGAGGAATGCAATGGAATAAAGAAAACTTGCGATGAATAGCACGATCACCAAAATGGGCGCGCCTGAAATGAAATTTGCCATTTGAGTTGCCGATTAATATGAAAGCAAAGAAAGGGCAATTAACTTAAATTCCACTTGACATAGGACAGGAAATGAAACAGGCTATTTTTTTACCGCCTCTTTTCTTATTCTGCTTAAGGAAGTATCGGCAATCCCCAGGTAAGAGGCAATATATTTTAAGGGGACATGTTGAAGGATTTCCGGATGAGAATGAATCAGATCGCTGTAGCGTTGGTCGGCTGTTTCCTGCAAATTCGATAACATTCTTTCTTTAAGCAGGCTGTATTGGTTGACAATATTCAACCGTCCGAATTCACGAAATTCCGGGATGGCATGGAAACTGGCCTGCATATCTTCGTAAGTAATGGACCAGGTTTCACAATCGGTGATGGCCTGGATATATTCTTTGGCAGGCGTTCTTTTAAAAAAGGACAGCAGGTCACTTGCATAAGTGTTTGCCGGATAGAACGCGGTTGTAACCTGGTTGCCTTCGACTCTTAAGTTACTCATTATGGCAAAAGTTATTAAACACCAGTATTTCTTCGCCCATCCCCTTGAAACGGTTTGGGAGTATTTAACCAATTCCGATCTCATGGCACAATGGCTCATGAAAAATGATTTTCAGCCTGTTTTAGGCCATGAATTTCAGTTCCGGACCGGCAGCATAGCCAGCCTGAATTTTGACGGCATTTTTTATTGCAAGGTGCTGGATATTCAACCTCTAAAAACACTAAGCTATTCCTGGAATTGCGGCCCTGGTGAGGGCACAATCACGCTTGAATCTGTTGTGACCTGGAGGCTCGAACCCAGGAACAACGGCACCGAAGTATTTCTGGACCACCGTGGCTTCGATAAGGCAGAAAATCTGGATATGTACCATGGCCTGCTGCATGGCTGGCTGGAGAAATTCCAAAAAATCGAAAAACTTTTAAATACAGAACCACATGGCCATACCAACGCTTGATACCTTCCAGGTGATCGGAGACCCGAGCCGGCGGAAAATGCTGATGCTCCTTTCGGAGAATAGTTTGACCATCAACAGCCTGGCCGATAATTTCGATATGAGCCGCCCAGCGGTA
Source organism: Pedobacter sp. 01N416 (assembly GCF_056399685.1). Lineage (NCBI taxonomy): Bacteria > Pseudomonadati > Bacteroidota > Sphingobacteriia > Sphingobacteriales > Sphingobacteriaceae > Pedobacter > Pedobacter sp. 01N416. The sequence goes on along the minus strand of NZ_JBFTRT010000693.1, from coordinate 1,796 downwards.
TCCAAGCATGTCAAGATATTGGAAACTGCCGGATTTATTTCTATTCAGGACCTGGGCCGGGAACGCTATTGCACGCTGAAAAAGGACGGTTTTGAAGAATTGCAGGCCTGGCTGAACTACTTTGATGAGTTCTGGACATCGAAACTGAAAAAATTGGAAACCTTATTAAATAATAAATTACCTAACTAAAGACAATAAATGATTGCATCAAATTTGACAGCCGTCCTTTTGACGACACTATTGCTCTCAAACTGGAACAATTGCTCAAAGCAAATGACCGAAACAAAGTATCAGGTTAAAGTAACCCATTTAAAACAGAAAGATATGGAAAAGCAAGATTACACAGCCTCCATTTTAGTGGAGCAGAACCCAAAAGTAGCTTTCGAGGCTATCAGCAACTTTCGCAGCTGGTGGTCTGAAGAAATAGAAGGCCAGACAGATAAGCTGGGTGAAGTATTCGTCTATCACTATAAGGACGTCCATATATGCAAAATTAAACTCATAGAAATGGTCCAGTATAAAAAATTGGTTTATGAGGTTCTGGACAATCAGTTCAGTTTTACAAAGGATAAAACGGAATGGATCGGTACTAAACTCATCTTCGATATTTCTACAGAAGGAGCGAAAACAAAGGTAAAATTCACTCATCAAGGCTTAGTGCCAGAATATGAATGTTACAAAGTTTGCCACGATGCCTGGGGGAACTATATTAACAATAGCTTATACAGTTTAATTACTACCGGCAAGGGAAAACCTAACCCTAAAGATGCTGATGGTTTTAATGCCGAGTTAGCAGATAAATGGAAGATCAAACATTAAAAATCCTGATAAGACGAAAGTCCAGAAACGCTGATCTTTGAATTAGGTTCGAATCCCAGCGGGATCACAGAAATTCAAAAACCATCTTTATTTATCTTAAAGATGGTTTTCTGTTTTTATAATAATTTGCAGTGTCGCCTGAAATGCTATAAACGCAGATTTTGTGTTCGATGTATGTAAGGTCAACCCTATGGGATCATAAAAATGAAACTATACAGACCTTCCTAAGGTTCTGTTCTGGGACTTTGATTTCGACAAACTGGTGTCGCCAATCTTTATTACCTACAAAAGGCAATTTTCACAATTAATTATTTGCACAGATATCGGCAGGCTGGAATTGTTAATGATTTTCATTTTTTCAATAGTTATCTAAACAATGTTATGCTCACCTCTATTTAGATTGTAGCTGCTTTTCAAAACCAAGCCGATCTATTTTTATCATTCTCTGCCATTAACTCCGTAACTTCAAAAGAAAAATTACCATATATTTTCAGAAACTCCTTAATATGCGCTGCATAGTTTCAGGGCTGCGCTTAACCGTTGTTTCATCTTCGGAATTCATCTGGTGGGCCAATATTGTATCAGCCATTATATATATGCTAAATTAATCCCAAACTCCAATAATTTCCTGGTGTCTTGCCGAAATATTTTTTAAAAGTATAGATAAATGAACTGGCGTTTTCATAACCAGTTTCAAAGGCGATCTCTTTCACTGCTTGTTTGTTTTCAAGTCTCTTAATCGCTTCCAGCAGCCTGGTTCTTGTTCGCCAATCACTAAAAGTTATACCAAGTTCTTTTAGAAACAACCTGGATAAGGTGCGGCTACTCATAYCCGCGTTATTGGCAAAATACTCAATAGGGAGCCTATAACTCAAATCCTTCTGAATTTCTTCAAGTATGGCTCGTAACCTTGGTTCAGTGCTCAGTGGTAAAAACGTTAAACTTGGCCCAATAACCATAAGCTCGTCTAATAATAC
>NZ_JBFTRT010000692.1:0-2385 GCF_056399685.1 Pedobacter sp. 01N416 | reverse complement strand
CTACCATTGCAGATGCAACCGGGCACGGCCACACCGCAAGCTTGCTTAACATGGAGAGTACTGATTGGTCTACTACCGTTCCTTGTTTATAGGCCCCTTTCAAAACAGTTAAATTACCAAGGAAACCTAAGAGGTTGTATCATAAATATTGAATTGTCATCCTGAGCTCGTCAAAGGACAATCGATTTTAATTTTATGTACAGCCTCTTTTAAAATCTCCCTCTTCGCTTTCTACATACGCTTTTCTATAGTAAAGCGTTTCTATAGCTTAGGTTTTAGCTTCAAATCAATATTATATCGATTTAGCGATTTGCTTACTAGCATACCATTTCTATCTTTGTAACCGTTATCTTTGCACGGATACAGATATAGGTTTAGAAAACTGTGATTTTTTTTCATGATTAAAATAACAAAACTGTACTCGTTTTTGTCCCCTTTTTGGAATAGGATGTGTAATAGCACCCATAGACACTATTTGAAGGTAGAATATAATTTTTAATTTTAAACGCTTAATTTTACCCGAATGGATATCTTATCATACCTATTAGAACTCTTGCAGCAACGCAAAGAAGTTGGTATTACCGGCTTGGGCACCTTTTATAAAAAGAAATACCCAGGAAGATACGATAAGGAAAAACAAACGTTTTTGCCTCCCGGATATACGCTGCAATTTTCAGCAGAAGTAACAGAAGAAGACGCTTTAGCCAACTTTATTTCGGCTAAAACAAACAGCACCAACGATGATGCCCGCAATCACATTGCCCAGTTTGTTGAACAAGTAAATCAAAAATTAGAATTAGACCATGAGGCCGAACTTCAAAATACTGGCCGTTTATTTTTTACCGAACAAGGATTAGGTTTCGAACCGGTCAAAAACATGAACTATGGTTCTGAATTTTACGGACTTCCATCATTGACAGAAACCGTAATTGAGGAAATAAAAACTGATTCACCTCAACAAGAGGAAGAAGTTTACGATGAAATTGCTGAAGCACCGGTGGTACCATCACCATTTGAGAATAAGTCATACCAGGCTCCGGTAATCGAAAATGTAGAATTGGATGAAGTTAAAGATGATCTTAAAAACACTTTAAAACATTCAGAAACTCCTTCAGAAGAAATTGTTGAAGCACAAGAATTTATTAAGGAACAGCATGAAGAACATCCTAACCGTTTTGGTCATACACCAGAATCGGAAGTAGAAAATATCGCCGCCGAACATCAGGCAATTGAAACACCTGAATCTGCTGAAGCACAAGATGAAGCAAATACTGCTGAAAATACACCTAAAGAAGAGGTAGAAAATACTAATCCCGAACCTGAAGAAGTAGAAGTTCCTGAATCAGAAGCTGAAAATATTGCTACTGAACAACCTGCTATTGAAACGCCTGAATCTGCTGAAATACAAGAAGAAATAGAAGAAGTAGCAAATACTACTGAAGAAGCAGAAGTACCGGAACCGGAAGTAGAAAATATCGCTTCCGAACATCAGACAATTGAGACACCTGAATCTGACGATGCACAAGACGAAGTAATTGCTACAGAAAATGCCTCAGCTCCTGAAGAAATCAATACCGTGAAGGCACCAGAAACAGTTGTCTCGCAAACTGAACCTTCGAGCCGTTTCTCGCTTAGGTCGGAAACGGAGGAACCTAAAACATACATCAATTTAGAAGACGAAGCTAAAAAAGAAGAACCTGTAATTGAGGCCCCTGCATTTATAAAAGAGCAACATGCAGAGCATCCTAACCGTTTTGGTCACGATCCAATTGAACATGGTGACGAAACGCGACAAGGTATGTCTACCTGGTTGATGATTACAATTGCAGTGTTAGCTTTGGCTGTTATTGCAGCGATAACCTATTTGGTTAAACCAGAATTATTTACTGGTGAAACAGCCCAAGCAGTAAAACCGGCACAAGTAATTGTCGATTCGCCGAAGGTTGTTGTTGATACCCTAAAAGCAAAACAGGATTCTATAGCCAAAACAGATAGCATTTTAAAAGCCAACCAGGTTCAGAAAAAAGCAGATACGGTTAAAAAAGTAGCGGCAAAACCTGCCGTTAAACCTACTGTAGAAACACCAAAAGAAAATAAAATTGTACCAAACACTGGTCCTTCTACGTTTTACGTTATTGCAGCATCTTTTCAATCAGAGAAAAAAGCACTTGTGTTTATTAAGCAAATGGAAAAAATCGGTTTAAATGCTGAAATCGCAAAAGTACCCGGCCGTTTAAAAAAAGTAAGTATAGCGAGTTTTACAACTGAAAAGGAAGCTAAAGAACAGAAAGATATTTTACAGAAAAAACTAAAGGGAAAAGGATATTTCGTACAACAAAAATCTAACAACACACAACCATAATGATAACTTTATTAATTCAGGAC
>NZ_JBFTRT010000691.1:0-2395 GCF_056399685.1 Pedobacter sp. 01N416 | reverse complement strand
ATTATGAATAAGGTGTTCGAAAACCAGGGTTTTTGCTTTGCTTCACGTATAAATTTACCGATAGCGTAATCGGTGTATTTAACCGCGCCTTCTCTTCCCGTGTGCGATGGAATATCAATCCTTCCTTCTGGATAGGTATAGGGGCGGTGGTTCGAAACCGTCATAATTTGCGCAAAGAAGGGTTTCTTGTCTTTATAGTCTTTATCCAGTTCGCGTAACGAAAGCGTAAATAAATCTTCATCGGCAACCCCCCAGATATTTGAATAATGGATCTCTGAATCCTGAAGTGCACTTCTATCCGTTACCTGATAACCATTGTTGGAAAAGAACTCGTTCATATTATCAAAATACCCATAACCACCATAAATAAATCTGCTGTTGTAACCTTTTGAACGGAATATGCTACCTAAGGTAAACAGGTTTTTATTATCTGGCCGTTTAACGATCGATTGTCCAGGGGTAGGCGGGATGCAAAGTGAAAGTGCTTCCAGACCACGCACCGTACGCGTTCCCGAAGCGTATAAATTGTTAAAGAGCAAACCTTCTTTTGCCAGCGTATCGAGCTGTGGGGTAATGTGCTGGGTATTGCCAAAAGTACCTAAAAACTCGGCGCTTAAACTTTCTACACTGATCAGCACCACATTCATCTTATTCTCGGTACCCGAATTATTGATGGTTCTGGAGGTATTTTTAAATTCTCCCTTTGCAGTAGAATCTTGTTGCAGTAAGTGACTCAGAATAGCTTCTGCATTTTTGATCGGGAGTGTTTTATAAAAAGTATTATAATCCAGCTGATTGTTCCAAAATGCAAATCCAAAATCGTACATGCCATTGCCTGAAAGCTCGTTTACATATTGATTTTTGCTGTGATACTTCCATTTATGGCTTACACCAAAATAAGTAAGCACTGGCAGGCTCAAAAGAATCAGGGCAATTATGGTGCGTTTGCCGAAACTGGTTTTATTGGTTGTAGAGGAGGTGATGAACTTTCTTAAGAAATAAACGATTAACAAGGTAACGATAACCAAACCTACCATAATACTGTTAATGGGGTACGATTGGCGGATATTTCCAATAACTTCTGTGGTATATACCAGATAATCGACCGCTATAAAGTTATAACGGACAGAAAATTCTTCCCAGAAGAACCATTCTGAAATGGCATTGAAAATGAGCGTGAAAACAACAAAGAAAAAATAAATGAACAATAATACCTTGTTGAATTTACTGGCATACCATTTAGAAGGGAGCAGCCATAAGTAAATTATAATCGGAATTACTGCAAAAGATGCGGCAGCAAGATCGTAAAACAGACCAATAACCAGGATTTTAAGGAGATTCAGTATCGACCAATCAACACCAGATGCACTGTAAATTAATAAGGCAAGTCTCGTAATCAACGATATGCTGCACAATAGCGCTGTGGCTAAAAAAACTGGTCCAAATCTATGATGGAGTAATTTATTTGTTTTTTCTTTAATGCTCATAGTTAAAGGTGAATCCAAAGCTTGAACTTTTCTCGCCACACTTTGTATAATAAATGGCGAAGTTAGTTTTCAATTCTGAAGGAATCCTGAAGGTTTGGTTAGGGTTTAAAGGTAACATTAAAGTATTGTACTTAATAAAGTATTATATTCGATTTGTTATTGTTTCGAAAAGTTAACGCTCAGTGTTGACGTAAATCGAGCAATGAGTTTCTCGTATAAGGCTTTATTTATTGTGTTCGAAATTATAATTGTGTTATTTGTGCCTGTACGTGTAGTTTGGCCGAAATCGCTTGCTGTTAACCCAGTTACCAATGCGTTAAGTTGAATGGCTACTTTCGCTAAGTATGTTCCGGAAGTAACTTCTACTCTGGCGGCTTCTAATTTGATCGATTGCGTTTGGTTCATTTCAAATCTAACCGGGATTTTGGTTCCAGAAGCTTCAATATAAGTTCCCGTCAATAATAATGGTGGGTTGGTAAGCGAACTGCTCATGGTTAAGTTAAACTGGTTGTGCTCATAAACACCTGCTATTAACGCAATTGTTCCTGATAATGAATCGGGTTTTAATGCGTTAACGAGATATAGATTTTTAGATTCTAAAGATACGGGTGTACCTGCCTTTGTAGCACTAAACTCTATTTTTGCGATATTAATACTCGCCGTAGTCCAGTTTATACTTCCGTTAGTGCCTGGCGCTACAACTGCTCCACTTGCCGCTGCATTACTGCTTAACGATGCGCTTAAATTACCTGCACTAAAGCTGTAACTTAATTTGGTATCAGCTGCTACCTCTTTTTTTGTACAATTGGTAAATAGCACTGCTAATAGTGTTGCAAAAATAATGTTGTAAAATTTTTTCATCATATTTGGTTTAAGGAATAAAAAGATTGTTTATGCGGTATTAATAT
>NZ_JBFTRT010000690.1:0-2397 GCF_056399685.1 Pedobacter sp. 01N416 | reverse complement strand
GATTCTTCATCCACTCTACCTGAGCAGCTCTTCCACCGCTAACACTACCTTTCAGGTATTTTTCGATCATATAACTGGCTATCGGCGCTGCATAGGTACTGCCAAAACCCGCATTTTCGACAATTACTGCAATAGCAATTTTCGGATTATCTCTTGGGGCAAAACCTATAAACACAGAGTGGTTTTTTCCGTGCGGGTTTTGTACCGTTCCTGTTTTTCCACAAAGTACTATATCAGGAATCCGTGACAGTATGGCCGTTCCCCAGCTGGTGTTTACGGCATCCTGCATACCATCAATTACGGATTCGAAATGTCTGGCATCTACACCTACATAATTTTTAACTACATATTCTTTTTTAACCAGATTTTTATCGCCTATACCTTTAATTAAGTGCGGTTTAATGTAATAACCACGGTTAGCAATAATAGCCATGGCATTTGCCATTTGTAATGGGGTAGCGGTAATCTCACCCTGGCCAATAGCCTGTGAAATTACGTTGGTATAACCCCATCTTTTACCATAAATTTTATCGTAATGGTCTGCGGTATAAAAATAGCCCTTTCTTTCATAAGGCATATCAATGTCGAGCTTTGATCCGAAACCAAATTTAGCCACTTTATCGCGCCATTCCTGATAGGTTTGTCTTTGGTTTTTCATCCCGTTTTTGGTAATTAACTTTTGAAAAACATAACAAAAGTAAGTATTACAGGAACGGGCTATGCCTCTTCGTAAAGAAATTGAGCCATCAAAGTGTTCGCATTTAATTTTTCTATTTCCAGCCTGATAATAGTGCGGACAAAAGAATGTGGTATTGGGATCTATTACGCCTTCTTGTAGTCCAATTAGCGCATCAACAGGCTTAAACGATGACCCAGGGGGATAGTAACCCATTATTGGTCTTACTAAAGATGGGCGGTATGGATTGCCCACAATAAATTCCATGTAATTGTTCCCTTGATTTCTGCCAACCAAAAGATTTGGATCATAGCCCGGACTACTTACCAGTGAAAGAATTTCCCCGGTAGCAGGCTCAATCGCTACAATTGCCCCAACCTTGTTCATCATCAGCTCTTCACCCAGTTTCTGAATCCTCATATCAATGCCCGAAATTAGTCGCTCGCCCGAAACTGCATTGATATCATACTTTCCATCAGCATAACTGCCTTGGGGGGTATTGTGCACGTCATAAATTGTATTTACAACGCCCTTTTCTCCCCTTAAAACTTCTTCGTATGATTTTTCCAGACCACTTTTTCCCTTATAATCGCCTGGCTTGTAAAAGCCTTCAGATTTGGCAATATCGGCACTGTCTACCTCTTTTACATAACCAAATAACTGTCCTCCAACACTATCGGGATAATGGCGTATGGTGCGGTCCTGAGTTGAAAAACCCGGAAAACGGTACATAATTTCCTGTAAACGAGCATAGCTCTGAACTGAAATCTGTTTAACAAAAGGTGTGGCCTGATAGTTGGATTTAGCCTTGGCCTTACGCATAAATTTGCGTGCGTCCGCTACCGAAATCTCGAGTGCTGCAGCTAAGGTAACCGTGTCAAATTCCTTTACTTCGTTGGGAATAACCATTAAATCGTAAACAGGTTCGTTCTGTACAATAACCTTCATGTTCCGGTCTAGAATAGCACCACGTGCAGGGAACTTGAATTTCTTTTTTAATACATTACTTTCTGCAGAAATAAAGGCCTTGTCGCTAATAATCTGGATATAAAATAACTTCCCCAATAAAATCAGGGCGATTACAATAAATAATCCTTGAACGATATATTTTCGGTTAAATAATTGATCCATTAGCGTGGTGTTCTTCTATAGAATATAAACTCTACCAATAAAATAATAAGCAGTGTAAAGATACAACTTAAGCCGCATCTCATTAAGGTGTAACCAATTTCGGTTAGCCTAAATGTTTCTAGAAAGAACAGCACCAGGTGGTGTGCAACAACGCAAAGAAAAGCATAAAGTGAAAACCATTGAAAACCCATATAACTTAACGATGGTTCTGGGTCGTCAATTGCGTCGCGGTTTAAACTTATCGATATAAAGGAAATCCTTACAAAAGCCAATACCACGCAAGCCGTAGCATGTACGCCCATGGTATCGTAAAAAGCATCGAGTGTTAAGCCTGTTCCAAAAGCCAATAAGTACAACAAAATATTGGGGATTCCGAATGGAAGCAGGAGCAAAAACAGCACATAGATAAACGGTGTGGAAAGATCATAAAAGCCCATGTTTTTGAGCAGGAAGATCTGCACAAAAAGGAGTAAAAACCACCTGATCACATTTACAATTATGATTCTACTATTCATTCGGTTTAACTAAGCTTTCCAAAGCCTTTTGCTCTTCGGCTTTTTTATCTTTAACCACATATACATATTGCAATG
>NZ_JBFTRT010000689.1:0-2397 GCF_056399685.1 Pedobacter sp. 01N416 | reverse complement strand
TTCTTCGCGGGAGTTTAGCTACGCGGGTAAAGAAACCAGCTTGGAAAACGCAAAAGTAGGCGATGTATTGATTTTTACAGGCAGTAATTCAAGAATAAGAAGAATCGGTCATGTTGGGATTGTTTATTCCATTGATGAAAACGGGATCAAGTTTATCCATGCCTCTTCGGGTAAAGTACATCAGGTAACCATTACAGATTTTGATGGCCATTATAAGGCCCGTTTCATGAAAATTGTAAGTATTATATAACTTACTTTTTATATTTCCACATTCTTGTTTTACCTTCTGCGAGCCATTCCAGTGTGGTATCCAATCGTTTTTGTTTAGTTGCCTCTGTTTTAGCTTCCTCAAGCCACATTACATATTCCTTTTTATTGGATAAGCTAAAATTCTGAAATACGGCTAGGGCCTTAGGATCATCTTTTAATGCTTCAATAAAATATTCGGGAATAATGAGTTCTTTCTGTACTGTAGATTTTGGCTTTGCCGGCAACTTTACATTATCCTCATTTAATTTAATTGCCTGTTGTATGTAAGCAATCAGGATCTCATCTGAAGGTAAATCTTCCAAAGATGTTATTTTCCCTAACAAACCCATCGCTTCAGACCGTTCTTTAAAAATGCCGTACTCATCTTGCATTAACGATCCCTTCCAAAAACCAAATGCACAATGGTGTTTAAAGGACGCCATATGACAAACTGTGCCTTTGAAATCGAAGAATGGCATACTCCACTTCATTTTTTCTTCAATCCGTCCATCGGCTTTATGTACCAGATTCCTTAAATGATCTAAAATGGGGATCGCAAATTCTGCCGAATTAATGATGTACTGATCTACCTGAACGATTGTATGCATAGCCTTAAAAATTACCTTACTAAATTTAAAGTAAAACTACCTTTAAAGCAAGTTCTACCGCTCCGTTATGAAGAAACTTTTTTGCCAGTTCGTGCAGCTCTCTTTCGCGGTTGGTTGTATCACCTATGGTAGCATCGAGCACTTCTTTTACTTCTGGATGGGTACTGATCAGGTCGATTTCTTCGTCGCTCGGTAAATGTTCAACGTTTCCAAGCATTCCAAGGTCATTTCCTGATAATACTTTAGAAAAACGGACCGAATGTGGTAAACGGTCTACACCGATGCCTAATTTAGCGAGGGGTTTAGCCACTTTAAATAAATTGTCGTTTGTAACCCTACAGTACCAATCGCCACCTAATCGGGCTACAAGATCGATTTTATGTTGATCAATCCGACCATTTTCATCTAAAATAGCTTCGTTAATATGAATCACTTTTATTTCAGCCAGCACGAGGTTTCCTGCACCATGATGATCGCCTAATGAAATCACTTCATTTACAACACATTCAAACTGCACCGGTGCTTCTGCTACCCTGGGTGGCAGGACCAGATCAGATTTCAACATGGTAAATCCCGCTTTCTCGAACTCGTTTACGCCTTTAGCGTATTCGGTACTAGCCAAACTCATTTGCTGCACCATATCGTAGTTTACAATATTAATGACGCATTCTTTAACCTGCAATACGTTTTCTAAGCTATGTTTGGTGGTATTATCACGCACTCTTCTTGACGGGGAAAAAATACAGATCGGCGGATTTGTACTAAACATATTAAAGAAACTGAAGGGGCTTAAATTAATATTCCCTTCGGCATCGATAGTTGAGGCAAAGCAGATCGGTCGCGGAGCGATAGCGTATTGCAAATAATTTTGCAGCTCTACGGGGGTTAAATCTTCGGTTTTAAGTGATACCAAAACTTTAAATGATTAAATTTTATAATTATGTTTTTGGAAAACAAATGCAGTGGTTAGTGGGAAACAGCAGTCCCGCTATGCGCTATATTCCCGATGAAAAATCGGGAGATAACGCTACTATCGGGTTTAGTTAAAAGGTTAGCCTAAGTAATTTAAACCTGAATCCCTTTTGATGATATTTTTTCTCTAGGTTTTCGCAACGGTCGTCATGCTGAACTTGTTTTACAAGTAGAAGTAGCATTTTCAATTGTCTTGTAGCTACTACGTGGCCAGCATCTAACCAGATAGATCCTGAACTGAATTCAGGATGACGACCGCCTTAATAATTAATCTAGAATTAAATAAATTATCTCTAAATAAATATCATCAATTTAAAGAACCTTTTTACTTCTTCAAGGCCAAAATCGAAAAATCGGTATCTGCTTTAGTAATCGTATTGGTTAAAGCACCAAGGCCTGTTATTTCCATTTCCACAACATCACCAGGCTGTAGCCACTGTACTTTATAATTTGGATCGTTAAGCAAACCAGTCCCGTTTAATTCCAAGAAACAACCCGTACCTACTGTTCCTGAACCAATTACATCCCCAGGAAGAATATCTACACCGTAAGCACAACGCTCTATAAT
>NZ_JBFTRT010000688.1:0-2407 GCF_056399685.1 Pedobacter sp. 01N416 | reverse complement strand
GTATAGTAAGAATGGTTTCATGAACAGAAATGATTTGTCTAAATATAWTTTTAGACAAATCTAAATTTTAATTTAAATATATCAAATTAAATATTTAGATAATATTTAACAACCTTAAAATCAAAACATTTAAACAAAAAATAAAAGTACTTAGCGTTGAGTGAAGCGCTTTTATTTTCGAACCCGAGTAATAGTTAGCAAGACATCCATCATCCATTTTACATCTCTCCTCTTACATTCTCCATCTCATACTACATTTCCTCCAGCGCCATTTATTAGCCCACTGGCCAGGTTAGCATCCTTTGCTTCCAGTTACTTCTTTTTTTTAAAATTTAATCGATTTTGAGTAAACAGCGATAATGCTTATCTAGCTGATTATAAACAACCTGCACTTGCTGTTCATAAATCAATGCAAAATGGACAGAAAAATCTTTTGAATATTTTCAACCATATCCTGCAAATACACCGTTATTATGATTATAATTGAATACTAAAGAGTGAATAAAACTATAATACCTGAAGGATTGTTATGCCTAAAGGAGTTTTAAACAGTACTAATCTTATAAACAGAATATATGTTGGTGATTAATAATTTCGAAGAGTATGAATCACATCTAGGTAAAGAACTAGGTGTTTCTCAATGGCATACCATAGACCAAGAACAGATTAATAAATTTGCCGATGCAACCTTAGATCACCAATGGATACACACCGACCCGGAAAAAGCTAAAAATGAAGGGCCATTTAAGGCAACAATAGCACATGGATATTTAACCTTATCCTTAATTCCTTATTTATGGAAACAGATTGCGGATGTACGTAATATTAAAATGGAGATCAATTATGGTATTGAACGTTTTAAATTTGGTCAGGCAGTTTTAGTGGATAGCGAAGTGCAATTAAAAGCAAAATTAAATTGCATTAGCAATTTGAGGGGAATAACTAAAGTTACGATTCAAGCAACGCTTGTGATTAAAGACCAACCCAAACCAGCATATGTGGGCGATGTTGTATTCTTGTACCACTTCATCTGATATCATTCAATTTTGGCTACATAACTACGCTTAGTTTTCATATCGGGATTCTTGATATCGGGTAACTTGATTTTGGCTAGCGACATTTCTATCGATACAGATGCATCCCGTTTTCTGGCTTCGGTGGCTATGCTTGAAATGATATTTTTTAAGGTATTCAGTGCTGCAAAATACTGACGATCCAGTGTTTTAATGGCATTCATATCGCGATTTTTCTGTTGGTATTCCAGGTTTGCTTTTTCACAACAATTGTACTGAATCTGATCTAAATATGCTAACTTTTCGGTTATTATAGACAGTGCTGACGCGGATAACTTAAGTCCTTTAATGTCAACAACTTTATCATCCTTAACTAAATAATTTAAGCCATTGAACGAAATGGTTTTGAGCGGAGTATTGTTAATAATTGCTGTGGGTTTTGGAAGCTGTTTTTTTGAATTAAAACCATCTTCAATCAGCGCTTTGTTGTAACTGAACCGATCGGCTAAAAGTGAATCAATTAACTGGTTGCCATCCTTTATTTGCTCAGCAGTTGTACTGATAGCATGAGAAGCCGTCAGATTCTTAGTTGAGTTACAGCTAAAACAAATGAATAAAATAACCCCCAAAAAAGGCAAAATTTTATTTTTCATATCCAACAATTAATCAAATGCAAATTATGGAATTAACGGTTTATTGCACTTCACAATTGACGAACAATTTACTTTACATTTATTTAAGCTGTGCTGTAGAAAAGTATATTCTTGCCAGCAATTATATTGTTTTAATGATTACCTACATTTAAAACATGTGGGTAGAATTTCGATTTTTATAAAATTATTCGAGTTACCGAATTACAAAAAACGTTTTTTTAGATGATTATTTTACCGTAACAAAAAAACCATTTTAACGTATGCGCAAAACTAGTATAACTATATGTTCTATGTGAGTAAATAAAAGCTATACTGACAAATAACGGGTGAAAATCCTGTTAAAAAGGGCGCTCTCTTTCAGCAATCCTTAATGTTGATCCTGTTATAGGAGCCAGTTTATCACAAATATGAGAATACAAAGATGGACCAGCCGTGCTGAGCTTCAAACGCTCCGGGAGGGTGATTATATTACATACGAATCATATTCAGGACCGATAAAAAAAATAGAAGTGCATCATTTTAGAAACGAACAACATTTTTATATTAAGATTTATAATTTAAAACAAACCATACTGATTATCACATGATCAATATCTAAAAAACCAAAGATATTTTAATGATCCACGTAAAATATCCTATTCTCAAACTAATCAAATCTTGCATGTGCAGGCGTGCCTTCGCTTTTTTCGCACATTTATTTTAGAACTACTAACGGCCTATCGTACTGGCGAATGCACAAGA
>NZ_JBFTRT010000687.1:0-2847 GCF_056399685.1 Pedobacter sp. 01N416 | reverse complement strand
CCTTCGGTTTTTGTAAGCAAGCTGAGCAATATTAGCTGGGCCCAGACCAATGCGGTAAAAACGATCGACATGACAGCCAGCCCGATTGTAAAACCCTATATCGTCCGCTTTGTAATCAGGGCGGCAGGAGGCAATTTTTCAAGTTGTGCTGAAATCAATTTTAGTTCTGCAGAAACTGGGCCATTCGTTCAGCCTTTAGATTGCGATAATCCAATAGCAGAAGATTTTACGGCCTACTCTGATATTAAACTGGCCATTTCCAGCGCCAGCGTAAGCCCTGCGGCAAACGGCGGCGAAGATATCACGCGTACATACGATAACAACACGGCTACCTTATACCATTCTAACTATGCGGGTGGGGGATTCCCGATCAGTTTAACTTATAATTTTACCACTAGCCCAACCATCGACTATATTAGTTATGTGCCGAGGCAGGATGCCAGTTGTGCCGAAATGCAGTTCTATCAGAAAAACAGCGCCGGCAATTTATACACTAATATTTTTGCGGATGATCTGCATACCACATTAAAAGCTGGAATAACGCAAACCGATATCGATGCCATTGCTTCTCCATTTTTTAAATCTCTGGCCCAGTGTATTTTCAACAATAGTTATAACAGGAAATACCGCGTACAGACCTATGATTATTATCCAAATCCGGGCACGGTAGAGGGCATATTAAAAACAAACGGTTTAAACAGGGTTGAAAACCCGACAGGGATTGCCTTTAAGGCGAATACCAAAGCGATTGTTTTTGTTGGCGATACCTATGGTGTAAACCCACAGTTAATTGTTAAAGATTTTGGACTGGATTATAGCGCCACTACCGATAGCTATCCCTTGAAAAAAGGGGTAAACATTATCAATGTGCTACATGATGGACTGGCCTATATCGGTTATTTTAGCGATAATGCAGGTCTACAGCCTATACAGATTAACATTGCCACAGGCCAGGTGAACGGATATTACAATCCTTTAACGGACACAAATGATGAGTGGACGAAAATGTTGCTTAACGGTGTGTATTCGAAATTGGATATGAAAGGAATCTATACCAATCTAAATCTCAACAAAAATATACTGATCAGTAATTCGGCAGCCAGTGGAAAAGAACTGGTTGCAGCCTATGATACCATTGTGCATGCAGAATATATTTTAAATGGTCTAACCAAATATAACAGGGTGCCTAAAAACCACATGTTTTTAAGGTCTATAACTGGTGATGGAAATCCGAATGCAAGTGGTGAGGGTGTAAATTATCCCATAGGTGTTGGTGGCAGTGGGTCTAATCTTGCTAGTGCTACCGGAGTTTTTAAAGATCCCTGGGGAGTTGCCCATGAGTATGGCCATAACAATCAGGTGAGGCCAGGAGCCAAATGGATAGGCATGACGGAAGTAACAAACAATGTTAATTCGGCATGGATACAATATCTTTTTAGTACCAATTATGCAAATACGACAAGACTTGAAAAAGGTAATGATGCACCTAAAGCGGGAGCTGCCAGTTTATATGGTGGACGGTACGGCTCGTTGTTTGATAATTGTTTGATACAGAAAAAACATATGGAGGCACAAGGCGATGTGTTTGTGCGATTGGTGCCTTTGTGGCAATTGGAAGTATATTACCAGCTTGCTGGTGCAGGTAAAAACCTGCCTACTATGCAACAGCGATTAACTGGCACAGCAGCCACGGTTGGACAGCCGGATGTAGCTTTCTGGTATGGCGATGTGCTGGAGAAAATGCGTACAACCAGTCAGACGGGACTAAACGAAGGCCAGTTATTACTCAACTTTGTAAGTGCTGCCTGCGATGCTGTTCACGAAGATTTGACCGATTTCTTTGTGAAAAGTGGCTACCTATTGCCAATTGATATGGATATAGACGATTATGCTATAAAGCGTTTAACCATTACACAAGCACAGATAGATGCACTAATTGCTAGTGTACAGGCTAAAGGATATCCAAAACCAGTATCTCCGGTATTAAATTATATATCGGCAAATACGATAAACACCTTTAAAAACCGTACACCATTGGCAACAACTGCAACTGCAACGGTTGGTGTAACGGTTAATACCAACACATTAAAGATTGATAATTCGAAATGGGGCAGTGCAGTAGCTTTTGAGACCTATAACCAAAAGGTACTTACCGATGTGGCTATTTATGGGGCTGGAGAAGCAACCACAGCAAACGCAAACACAACGGTTCAATATGGTGCTGGTTCTACAAGTGTTTATGCTATCGGATATGATGGTTCAAGAAAACTGGTTTATCCGGCTGTAGATGTTGCTAACTTATTGCCAACGGTATCGATTACTTCGCCTGTTAGCAATGCAGTAGTTACAGTTGGTAGCGATGTTGCTATTAATGCCAATGCTGCCGATACCGATGGAACAATCAGCAAAGTAGAATTTTATCAGGGCAGCACACTTTTAGGTCAGTCAACCACTGCACCTTATAGCTTCACCTGGACTAACCCAGCTGTAGGAAATTACAACCTTACCGCTAAAGCAACCGATAATAACGGAGGAACAAAGGTATCAGACACGGTGAAAGTAATCATCAATACCCTGCCAACGGTGGCCATCAGTTCACCGGCAAACCATGCGGTGTTTACAGCAGGTACAAACGTTGTTATTGATGCCAATGCGGCTGATACAGATGGAACAATCACCAAAGTAGAATTCTATCAGGGATCGACTTTATTAGGAGAATCTACAGCTGCGCCTTTCGGTTTTACCTGGACTAATCCAGCTATAGGAAATTACAACCTTAGCGCCAAGGCAACTGATAATAACGGAGGAACAAAGGTATCAGATACGGTTAGTGTAATCATCAATACC
>NZ_JBFTRT010000686.1:0-2413 GCF_056399685.1 Pedobacter sp. 01N416 | reverse complement strand
GTTATTACCAATGCTTACATTATGGGCAGCGATAGGTACCAAACCTTAGAAGAAATACAGGATGAAACGGGCAAGGGAAATTCGTTAATAGGTATTGGCGACCGTTGCTTTATTAATAATGCCATCATCGATAAAAACTGTCGCATTGGCAATGATGTAAAAATTAATGGCGGCGATCATTTGGAAGATGGAGACTTTGAGCTTTATGCCGTTAAAGATGGTATTGTGGTAATTAAAAAAGGTGCTGTTGTGCCAAGTGGAACAGTAATTTAAGATAATCATTATTCATTAACTAGGCCAGTCGCGATTTTTCGGGGCTGGTTTTTTTATTGCCTGACTATCATTCTGAGGGTAGTGGAGAATCTTTTATCAGACCGCTAAGGTTTTAAAAAATAAACTGTTTTAAAAAACTACTAACTGAAAACTGCAAACTGATTTGGGCGTTCCCCAAGCTGCGCAAGGGGCGGGCTTTTCAGGGCTGCGCTTTGCTCTGGTACCGATGAAGGATCGGTACTAAACCCTTACAATCCCTAACGCAAAACACACTGCTTTAAAATAGATTTAATCTTCGAAGACTCGTATTGCAGAATCCTCGATCCTAAACCTGATAAAGCGAAATGCTCGGAGTGAGGAACGAGCGAGGACTTGCAGCGATAGCAGGGCTATAGGAAGCGATTGAAGCAGGACCTTACATTTTCAAAAAAAACTAAGCTATTAATCGTTTTAACGGCTTTTTGACATTTCTCCCTAACATTTTTCCGATCGGCTTGTTAGTAAATAAACAAAATTATAGTCTATGGCCGAACAGCACCTTTATCAAACAGGAATTATAGGAAATTGCGCTTTCATTGCACACGTAAATAAAAACACTGATATATCTTGGCTTTGCTGGCCACGTTTCGATAGCCCTTTTGTATTTGGCAGTTTATTGGATGAGAAAAAGGGAGGGGAGTTTTCGATTTTACCACAAGGTGAATTTACCTCTACTCAATATTATATTGAAAATACCAATGTTTTAAGGACGGAAATTACTGCTGAAGATGGGAAATACCGAATTACAGATTTTGCACCACGTTTTCATCTATACGATCGCTATTTTAAACCGTTAATGTTCATCAGAAAGATCGAACCTTTGGCAGGGAACCCGCGCATCACCATCAAATGCGAGCCGGTGTGCGATTATGGGAAAGGTAAAATGAAGTCGAGTAGGGGCAGTAATCATATTGATTATTTGGGTTGCGATGAAAATATCCGCTTAAGTACCAATGTATCACTTACTTATATTTTTGACGAAAAAGCATTTGTACTGAATGAGGCTAAATACCTCATTATGACTTATGGACAAAATTTAGAGGCTCCGGTGGTAAGCACCGCCGAAAATTTTTTACGCGAAACCATCGCTTATTGGCGATTGTGGATTAAACATTCGTCAATCGCGGGTTTTTACCAACCTTTTGTAATCCGATCAGCCTTGGTGCTGAAAATCCATCAATATGAAGATACCGGTGCAATTATAGCGGCCAGTACTACTAGTTTACCAGAATCGCCGGGCAGTACCCGAAACTGGGATTATAGGTATTGCTGGTTAAGAGATTCGCACTATGTATTAACCTCACTTAACCATATCGGCCACTTTGAAGAAATGGAGAAGTATTTTAATTACCTCTCTGATATTTCGCATGCTGAAGATACACGCTATCAACCCTTGTATGGTATTGCAGGAGAAAGGGAAATTACCGAGCATACATTAAATCATCTGGAAGGTTACAAAGGAGAGCAACCCATTAGAATAGGAAACCAGGCCTATGAACACATTCAGAATGATATTTACGGTCAGGTTTTGATTTCGATGTTACCACTTTATACCGATCACCGGTTTGTTTTTTCCGAACGTAGCGATTCGATAAAGTGGATTGAAAGTGTGCTTTCTAAAATTGAACGGACAATTGATGAAAAGGATGCCGGAATTTGGGAATTCAGGAATATCGCCAATGTACATTGTTATAGTAATCTATTTCAATGGGCAGGAGCACAGGCTGCTTTAAAAATGGCTAAAACTATTGGTAACGAAGATTTCGAAAAACGTGCGGAGATTTTAATCGATAAGGCTGCAGCACATATAGAAGCCTGCTACGATCCGGAAAGAAAAGTGTATACCAATGCAGTAGGAAGCCCGCATTTAGATGCCAGTACTTTACAGTTGATTATGATGAATTATTTGGATCCGGCTTCAGATCGGGCGAAAGATCATTTAATCGCTTTAGAAAAGGAGTTGAAAACGGAAGATGGGCTATTTTACCGTTACTTACATGCTGACGATTTCGGTAAGCCAAAAACAACATTTTTAATCTGTGCCTTTTGGTATGTGGAAGCTTTGGCCTGTGTTGGCCGTACGAATGAAGCGATTAAAGAA
>NZ_JBFTRT010000685.1:0-2420 GCF_056399685.1 Pedobacter sp. 01N416 | reverse complement strand
GAGTTTGAAGAACTCGGTAGCGAAGAGAAATTTAAATTGAGAGCAGAAGCTTACAGCGAACTTTTTGTCCAATCGACTTCATTTGAAAAAGTCGATCTAGGATTAATGAGACATATTCTTAGGCAAGCGGGTCGATATAAGGTTAGAGGGATTATACCAATGATTTTTGAGCACTTTGACAATTTGCTTCCAGTCATAAGAGAAATTGTAATATATTTCTCTCGTGTGCTCAATGACAAAACTGCTAAAAGATATGAAGTCGAATTCGCAAAGCTTCTTGATAAATCGTATTTAAATGATACCTTTTTAAACATTTGGATCTTCACCCTATTCCAAAACCTTTCATTCAACAAGACTGATATTAAAATAGATTATTCAAAAATAATAAGAGTGAGAGAACAAGCTTTGATTGCGAGAAGATCAAATGATAAAACTTGGGTAAAAGAAATCAAAGACAATATTGATGCATTAGGCCCTTKGGATAAAAGAGCGGTTATTCATGCTGCAATTGTGTTATCTCGTGACGAATGTTCACATTGGCTAGGTTTAATTGCTTCTAAGGGCGAAATCATGGAGAAAGCTATCTGTTCAAAAACAATTACGGACAAAAAAGGAGAATAGTCCCCCCTAATCAGTCCATGCAAACCAGAGCAGCTAATTGCATTTATCATATTCTTAACTGCAAACTAAAAGCTGTTAACTGCAAACTAAAAGTAACCTACTTGTCCTCTCCTAAAAAAGCTTGACACATTTTGGCTTAAAAAAACTCAAAATGAATCAAGAGAAAAAAAGCAATGGATTTAGTATTTTAGTTTCCGATTCTTTCGACCGTACGGATGACCACAATGCTTATGAAGTTTCCTTCAGGCGATGGCTGGTATCTCAGTTGGAAGCAAGGGAAATGACAGTTAGCGAAGCGATCAGGAAGTTTAACATCAGTCCCTCAAGTGGACCAGAACTGATAAGAACCTGGCGCAAGAGGTATTCGGACGATATTATTTCAGAACCCATAGAAATGACCCAACAGGAAAGACAGGATCTGATTGCATTACAGAAGCAGATAAAAGCGATGGAAAAGCAGCTTGAGGATGCCAGGATGCACAATATTGCCCTCAATACACTAATAGATGTAGCTGAGGAAAAACTCAAGATCAACATCAGAAAAAAGCCTGGTGCCAAACAGTAACACTATTGATGCAGCTTTACGGTAGCTTTAGCCTAAGCTACTACTGCAGACTGTTTGGCAAGAGCCGTCAGGCCTGGTATGAACAAAAAACACAGCCAGCAATGCATATGCGCGATGCACTGGTCGTCAGATTGGTTACAGAGATTAGGGAACAGCTTCCATACTGCGGGGTCGATAAACTCTACCACATGCTGAAGGAAGATTTTACAGCCCATGGAATAAAACTGGGAAGGGATGGCCTTTATAGGCTTATGGGCAGTTATGGGATGCTCATCAGGCACCGTAGGAGAAAGCCCTACTGCACCATGTCCAATCATCATTACATGAAATACCCAAACCTGATCCGTGAAAAGGTGATCAATAACCCAGGGGTATTATGGGTAAGCGATATCACCTATATCCGGCAGGCTTCCGGTTTCAGCTACCTAAGCATTGTTACCGATGCCTATAGCCGAAAGATCGTAGGTCACAAACTTCACCCGACCCTGCATAGTGAAGGAGCTGTTGATGCACTGTTGATGGCAGCCAAGGACCTGAAAAGAACTTCAGGGCTTATCCATCACAGCGACAGAGGCATACAGTACTGCTGCAATGAATATGTTCGGGTAATAGACTATTTACATATACAGCTATCAATGACCGAAAAGGGGGATCCATATGAAAATGCCATTGCAGAAAGGATTAACGGGATACTGAAGTATGAACATGGGCTTAAAGAAACCTTTCCCTCTTTTGAAAAGGCAAAAGCAGCCGTAGATGATGCCGTAACCAAATATAACAGCATCAGGATACATGATAGCTGTGGCAGGCTCACCCCTATAATGGCGCACGAAAGAAATGGAACACTTAAGAAATACTGGAGGAAAAAGAATTACAAAACCAGTAATAAGGAAAGCAAACCCGTTGTTGTTCCGTAATTGGGATAAGAGGAAAAGAAATCCAAGGAATAAGGAAAACGGCAGGATATAAACCAGGAATAACCCCAAACAAAATAACCCTTAGAACTAATAAAAATTAAAAGTTATATTGTATTAGTAAATCAAGTAAATTGGTGTAAAAAGCCTTAGTAATTAATCACCAAAACTGTCAAGCTTTTTTAGGAAGGGTCAACTTCTCTAATAAAGTTGTTAACTGCGCTGGTAAAACCATCAACTGCAAACATAAACCTACCAACTGCAAGTATAATGTTGTTAACTGCGCTGATAGAACTATTAACTGCAAACATAAACCTACC